>JBFKVO010000130.1:0-4545 GCA_041639095.1 Candidatus Limnocylindrales bacterium
CCCGGGATGTCCTCGCCTCCGCCGCCGACCGGCGACGCGGCGCCGATGTTCGTGCCCGGCGCCATGTACGCGAGGTGGCCTGCCAGCGTGATGAAGGTCCCGGCGCTCGCCGCGCGGCCGCCGGCCGGCGCGACGTACACGATGACGGGCACGTCCGCGCCGAGCAGGGTGGAGACGATCTTCTGGGTCGCGTCGAGGCTGCCGCCGGGCGTGTTCAGGCGGATGACGACGGCGGCCGCGTCGTCGGCCTCGGCCGCGGCGATCCCCTCGGCGAGGTAGCCGGCGAGGACGTTGTCGACGATGCCGGTCGCGGGCAGGACGACGACCCGGTGAGACGTGGCGAGCGCGGGCGCGACGATCCCGAGCGCGCCGAGCACGAACGGGACGGCCAGCAGCGACCGCAACAATCGACGGCGCATCACGCACCTCCACGTCCAGTATCGCAAATCGGGTGCGCGGACCCCGTGAGCGGCCTCACGGGCGCCGCGGAGACCGCGGGACCGGTGCAGCCGGCGCACGCCGCGCTCAGCCCGAGCGCACGCCCTCGAGGTGCTCGAACACGATGGCCGACCAGCTCTCCATGCGGTCCACGACCGCGGCGACGTCGCCGGCAGCGGCGAACGTGCCCGACAGCTTCTCGGTCTCGCGCACGGCGACGGGTCGCCCGGCCGCGTCGGCGACGAACACCGCGCCGATGTGGACCGCGCCGACGTCGGTCGTGTCGTCGTTGAGGAGCCCGACGAACGAGTACTCGGGTTCGAACGCCGCGTCGAGCTCCTCCCGCCACTCGCGGGCGAGCCCGCCTGCAAGGTCGCGATCGCCGGGATTGAGGTGGCCGCCGACGCCGATCGAGTAGCGGTCGTGGAGCCGCCGGTCCGCGCCGGCGCGCGTACGCCGCATCAGGAAGAAGCGCTGGCCGTCGCGGAGGACGAGGTACGGGATCACCTGCTTCCACGAGGGATCGCCCTCCATCGCCGGGCGATCGCGGAAGGTCCCGTGCTCGGCGACCAGGCGCTCGAAGGCATCGCGGTCCGCCGGGAGGATGCCGCGCCAGCCCGGCGCGGGCACGACGACCTCGCGCGGAACGACGAGGACGCGCTCGGCGGGAGCCGTCACGGGGCTTCGCGCTCGAGCGCGTCGCGGGCGGCCTGGAAGCGAGCGGCGAGGCGGTCGGTATCCGGGCCGCCGTCGCGCTCGAGTTCCGCGAGCCAGGCGTCGAGGGCCGTGCGGACCGCGCGCAGGCGGTCGGCGATCGCGTCCGCGTTCGTCGCCGCGATCCCCACACCCATCGCGACGTCGCCGCGGGCCAGACGAGTCATGTCGCGCCAGCCCGATGCGGCGAGCGCCCGGGCGGACGGCCAGTCCGGTGGCGCGCCTTCCACGCCGCCGGCGACGGCTTCGACGAGCGCGGCGGCAAGGACGAGCGGCAGATGGCTGATGCTCGCGACGGCGGCGTCGTGGGCCGCCGCGTCCATCCGAACCGGGCGGGCGCCGACCTGCCGCGCGAGCTCCTCCACGACCACGACCCGGGCCTCGCGCGCAGGGTCCGCCGCCTCACCGCCCGCGCGGCCGGGCGGCACGACGACCCATGGCCGCTCACGGAACAGGTCTGCCCGCGACGCGCCATAGCCGGACGACTCCAGGCCGGCCATCGGGTGGCCGCCGACGAACGGGAGTCCGAGCGCGTCGGCCCGAGCGACGATGCGGCCCTTCGTGCTCGCCACGTCGGTGACCACGGCGGACGGCGCGAGACCCCCCGCGGGCAGCGCGGCCACGTCAGCAAGGAGGTCGAGGACGGCCGTCGGCGGCGCAGCGAGGATGACCAGTCCGGCCCCCTCGACCGCCGCGGCCGGGTCAGCGGCGACGTCGTCGACGATCCCCTCGGCAAGCGCCTGCCGCGCGCCGGCACCGGTCGGGCTCCACGCCGTGATCCGGCCCGCCGGGGTCGCGGACTCCCGGAGCGCACGCGCGACGGATCCCGCGATGAGCCCGAAGCCGAGGAAGGCGATGTCCATGAGCGGATTATGGGCACCGCCCGGCGTGTCGATGCTAGACTCGGGCCCGAACGAGCCCGCACGCGCATGGTGTGTCTGCCCGCCGCCCGGCCTGGAACGAGCTCGAGATGGGAGGCTGTTTGACTGGCGGCGCCAAGCGTATCCGGGTCCTCCTCGTGGACGACCACCAGCTCCTGACCGGATCCCTGTCACAGCTGCTCGCCCGTGAGCCGGACATCGAGGTCGCCGGCATCGCCGCCAGCGTGGCGGACACCAAGGCCCTCCTCCGGGAGCGGCTCGACGTCGTCCTCATGGACTATCGCCTGCCCGACGGGACGGGCGCCGAGGCGACACGCGCCATCAAGACCCGCTGGCCGAACGCCCGCGTCGTGATGCTCACGGCCGTCAGCGATGACGAGACCGTCCTCGAGTCGATCCAGGCGGGGGCCGACGGCTACCTGACGAAGGACCGCGCGGTCGACGACATCGTCGGCGCGGTGCGCGCGGCACACGCCGGGGAGACGCTCCTGCCGCGGGCCGTGATCATGGGCATCGCGCAGCGCGTCGCCGCCGCCCGCGACCGCGGCGGCGACCGCGTGCGGATCGAGCCGCTGACCCCGCGCGAGCTCGACGTCCTGCGCGCGCTCACCGAGGGCCTCTCCACGCCCGAGATCTGCGAGCGGCTGTTCATCGCCCCGAACACGCTCCGGACGCACGTCCAGAACATCATGGGCAAGCTCCGGGTCCACTCGAAGCTCGAGGCCGTCGCGTTCGCGCTCCGCCACCGGCTCGTGGAGCCGCCCCGACCGGACGACACGCTCTACTAGGTCCGTCCCGGACACGGGCGGCAGCGGCGCGCAGCGCAGCGGGGACAACGTGGCTCCGCTTCCGGCGAACGAGATATACGTCGGATGCGTGATGTGTCGAGGCATCATCGCACCCGAAGATGCGAGGGGAACGCCGCGTCAGCGGCACCCTTGGTCACTCGGGCAGGTGACCGATTCGCGGGCCGTGCCATCCCCCCCTGGCACGGCCCGCACTCGTGTCCGGCGCGTCGCGACCCGCACCTGGCCGCGACGCTACACCTGTGGCAGCGCTGCGAGCGCCTCCTCGACCCGCTCGGCCGGGTACTCGTAGTCCTCGAGCGTCCCGGCGAGGTGGCGCTCGTAGGCGGACAGGTCGAAGTGCCCGTGACCGCAGAGGTTGAACAGGATCACGCGCTCCTCGCCCGCCTCCTTCGCGGCGAGCGCCTCGTCGATCGCGACCTTGAGCGCGTGCGTGGGCTCCGGCGCCGGGAGGATCCCCTCGGCCCGGGCGAACATGACCCCGGCCTCGAAGCAGGCCCGCTGATGCACGCTCCGGGCGTCGATCGCGCCGGTCTCCTTCAGCAGCGACACGAGCGGCGACATCCCGTGGTAGCGAAGCCCGCCCGCGTGGATCGGCTCGGGGATGAAGCCGGACCCGAGGGTGTGCATCTTCACGATCGGGGCCATCTTCGCCGTGTCGCCGAAGTCGTACGCGTAGACCCCGCGTGTGAGCGACGGGGCCGCCTCGGGCTCGGCCGCGATGACGCGGTACCGCTTCCCGCCACGGAACGTGCGCCCGAGCCACGGGAACGTCAGGCCGGCGAAGTTCGATCCCCCGCCCGCGCAGCCGATGATCACGTCCGGCTCCTCGCCGGCCATCGCCATCTGCTCGATCGACTCCTGGCCGATGACGGTCTGGTGGAGGAGGACGAAGTCGAACACGGACCCGAGCGAGTACTTCGTGCCCGGGTGGGTCACCGTGTCCTCGATCGCCTCGCTGATCGCGATCCCGAGCGAGCCCGTGTGGTCCGCGCGCTCCGCGAGCACGCTCCGGCCGAACTGGGTGTCGGGGCTCGGGCTCGCCACGACCTCGGCACCGTACGTCTCCATCAGGACGCGCCGGTACGGCTTCTGGTCGTAGCTGCTGCGGACCATGAAGACCTTCACGTCGAGCCCGAACACGGCACCCGCGAAGGCGAGCGCGCTCCCCCATTGTCCCGCGCCGGTCTCGGTCGCGAGACGGGTGACTCCCTCCTCCCGGTTGTAGAAGGCCTGCGCGAGGGCGGTGTTCGGCTTGTGACTGCCGGACGGGCTGCCGCCCTCGTACTTGTAGTAGATGTGCGCGGGCGTCTCGAGCACCTGCTCGAGGCGATGCGCCCGGTAGAGCGGGCTCGGACGGTACAGGGCGTACGCGTCGCGGACCGGCTCGGGGATCTCGATCTCGCGCTCGCGGCTCACCACCTGCTTGATGATCTCCATCGGGAACAGGGGCACCAGGTCGCCCGGGCCGATCGGCTCTCCGGTCCCCGGGTGGAGGGCCGGCGGGGCCGGCTCCGGCAGGTCGGCCGCGATGTTGTACCAGGCGCGCGGGATGTGCTCCTCGTCGAGGACGAACTTCGTCTGCTTCGCCATCGTCCGGCCCATTGAGCCCTCCAGTCGATGCCCTCGTCCGCGTTCAGCGACCGGGACCCCGGCCCGGATCGAAGCGCGAGCCTACCGGGCGTGCCCGGTCAAGGCAACCGGAC
>JBFKVO010000131.1:0-4544 GCA_041639095.1 Candidatus Limnocylindrales bacterium
CGTCGTCCGCGCGTCGAAGCACGTCGTGCTGCGCGAGAACCTCGGCAGCGAGCTGAACCGCCTGACGGCGCTCCTCCTCGAGATCTGCGAGGGCCACCGGCGCCACCGCGACTACACGCGCCACGACTGCCACGAAGCGCTCCGCGAGCTCGCGGTCGCCTTCCCGCGCTACCGGACGTACGTCCGCGCGGAGGCGGGCGAGATCGACCCGGAGGACGCGGCCACGATCGCCGAGGCCGTCGAGGACGCCGTCGCGGCGCGGCCCGACCTCGACCCCGACCTGTTCGCGTTCGTCGGCGACATCCTCGCGCTGCGGGTCCGCGGGCCGCGCGAGTCCGAGCTCGTCATGCGCCTCCAGCAGCTGACCGGCGCGGTCATGGCGAAGGGCGTCGAGGACACCGCGTTCTACCGATACCACCGGCTGACGTCGCTCAACGAGGTCGGTGGGGACCCGGCGCGGTTCGGCGTGGACGCGACGGCCTTCCACCGGGCGAACCGCGAGCGGCTCGCGACGACGCCGAACGCGATGCTGACGACGAGCACCCACGACACGAAGCGGGCCGAGGACGTCCGGGCGCGGATCGGGGTCCTGTCCGAGATGCCGCGCGACTGGGCCGCGGCGGTCGAACGCTGGTCGGCGATGCTCGATCGGCACCGGACGGGCCGTGGGCCGGACGCCCTGCCCGACCGGAACGCGGAGTACCTCCTCTACCAGACGCTCGTCGGGACCTGGCCGATCGAGCCGGATCGACTCGGCGCGTACCTCCTCAAGGCCGCGCGCGAGGCGAAGGTCCACACCTCGTGGTCCGCGCCGGACGAGGCGTACGAGGCGGCGCTGGCGCGCTTCGCCGCGGGCGCCCTCGCCGACCGACGGTTCGTCGCCGATCTCGAGGCGTTCCTGGAGCCCGTCGTCGCGGCCGGGCGTGTCACCTCCCTCGGGCAGCTCCTGCTCAAGCTCACCATCCCCGGCGTCCCCGACGTCTACCAGGGCACGGAGCTCTGGGATCTCAGCCTCGTCGACCCGGACAACCGCCGACCGGTCGATTTCGAACGGCGGGCGCGGATCCTCGATCTCGTGGCGGGCGCGGGACCCGAGGCGGTCCTCGCGGAGATGGACGAGGGCTGGCCGAAGGTGTGGACGATCGCGCGGACGCTCGAGCTCCGGCGCGACCGGCCGGAACTGTTCGACGGCCGCGGCTCGTACCGGGCGCTACGGCCGGCCGGGGCGCGGGCTGCGCATGTCGTCGGGTTCGTCCGCGGCGGCGCCGTAGCCGTCGTCGTCCCGCGTCTCGTCCATGGGCTCGGCCGCCCCGCCTGGGGCGACCCGAAAGCCTGGGGCCGCACGAGCGTCACGCTGCCGGCCGGCTCGTGGCGGAGCGTTCTCGGCGGCGACGAGGAGATCGCGGGCGGACGGGCCGTGCGCGTCGCGACGCTGCTCGCCCGCTTCCCGGTCGCGCTCCTCGTCCGTCGGGACGCCGGGGCCACGGCATGACCGCCGACGCCGCCCGGCACGCCGGGGCACCGGAGCCCCGGCTACCGCCGATCGTGCGGGTCTGGGCGCCGAATGCAGAGCGCGTCGAGATCGTGCTCGGCGTCGGCGACGACCCATCAGCCCTCGCGCGACGCCCGCTGGACGACGCGGGTGGCGGCTGGTGGACCGGCCGCTGGCCGGACGTCGTCGCGGGGACGGACTACCGGTTCTCCCTCGACGGCGGGCCACCCCTCCCCGATCCGCGCTCCGCGTGGCAGCCGCACGGCGTCCACGGCCCGTCCCGGCTCGTCGATCACGCGGCGTTCCCCTGGACCGACGCCGACTGGCGACCCGGCCCGCTCGCGGACGCCGTCATCTACGAGCTCCACGTCGGGACGTTCAGCCCGGAGGGCACGTTCGACGGCGTCGCGTCGCGTCTCGACCACCTCGTGGACCTCGGGATCACCCACGTCGAGCTCATGCCGGTCAACGCGTTCCCCGGCCGCCACGGCTGGGGCTACGACGGCGTCGCGCTCTTCGCGCCGCACGAGCCGTACGGAGGCCCGGACGGCCTGAAGCGGCTCGTCGACGCGTGCCACGGGCGCGAACTCGCGGTCCTCCTCGATGTCGTCTGGAACCACTTCGGCCCCGACGGCAACTACGCGAGCACGTACGGCCCGTATCTCACGGACAAGTACCGGACGCCGTGGGGCGCGGCGGTCAACCTCGACGACCGCGGCAGCGACGAGGTCCGCCGCTTCTTCGTCGACGATGCGCTCATGTGGCTGCGTGACTATCACATCGATGGCCTGCGCATCGACGCCGTCCACGCCTTCGTCGACACGTCGGCGACGCACCTCCTCGAACAGCTCGCGACCGAGGTGGGGGCGCTGTCCGGCGAGGTCGGGCGTGACCTCGTCCTCATCGCCGAGAGCGACCTCAACGACCCGCGTCTCGTCCGCGACCGAGCCGTCGGCGGCTTCGGCCTCGACGCGACCTGGTCGGACGACCTTCACCACGCGATCCATGTCGCCCTCACCGGCGAACGCGCCGGCTATTACGAGGACTTCGTGGGGCTCGCCGACATCGTCCGGGCGATGGAGGATGTCTACGTGTATGCCGGCCGCCAGTCGCGCCATCGGGGCCGGATCCACGGCCGCCCCGCGGACGGCCTCGAACCGGGCCGGTTCGTCGCCTTCAGCCAGAACCACGACCAGGTCGGCAACCGCGCCGCCGGGGAGCGGCTCGAGCATCTCGCCGGCCCGGACGCGGCCCGGGTCGCCGCCGCACTCGTCCTCGCCGGACCGTTCGTGCCGCTCATCTTCCAGGGCGAGGAGTGGGCGGCATCGACGCCCTTCCAGTACTTCACCGATCACGAGGACGCGGAGCTGGCGCGCGCGGTCAGCGACGGGCGGCGACGCGAGTTCGCGTCGTTCGGCTGGGCGCCCGAGGACGTCCCCGACCCGCAGGACCCGGCGACGTTCGAGCGCTCGCGGCTCGACTGGTCGGAGCTGGACGACCCGGCCCACGCCGCGATGCGCGACTGGTACCGGCGCCTCAACACCCTTCGCCGCGAGCTCCCCGGCCTGCGCGACGGCCGACGGCCCAGCGTCCGAGCCGACCTCGACGCCGGCTGGATCGCCCTCGACCGCGACGGGGCAAGTGTCATGGCGAACCTCGGCCCGGACCGGGTCACCGTCCCGTGGCCGGGCGGAGAGGGCGGCCACGGCTGGCGGGTCGCCGCGCCCTCGAGCGATGCGGTCGTCCCCGGATCCGGCGGGATCGCCCTCCCGCCGCTCTCCGCCGCGATCCTCGCCCACGACCGTTGACCGCGACCCTCGCGCATCGCAGAGCCGGCACTCAGCTCGGCGGGGCGATGCCCACGACGCGGGAGCGAGGGATGCCGTGGCCGGCCTCGCGGCGGGCGGCGGCGTGACGACCGAGCGCGGGCTCCTCCGATCGGGCACGCTCGTCCGCCCCGGACCGGTCGGTCGGATCGTGCGCCTGGGGCTCGGGATCCTGACGGCCTGGCCCCTGTCGTCGCTGCTGTTCCGGGTCGGGCCGGAGTGGTGGATCACGTCGGAGATCGGTCCCGCCCAAACGAACGCCGGCACGCTCATCGCGATCGCCGTCGCGCTGTGGCTGATCAACGAGATCGTCAACATCGGCTGGGCGCGCCGGTGGGGCAATCGGCCGCGCCTCGTCGTCCTCGGCACGACGGCCGTGCTGGCGGTCGCCGGCGTGGCGCTCACCGGCAGTCCGTGGAGCCCGGTCCTCGGCGCGCTCGTCTACGCCTGGCTCGTCTACACGTTCGCGCACCTGAGCATCTCCTTCTTCCTCGCCGCCCTCCTCGGCACGCCCGGCTGCGAGATGCGCTCGATCCCCCACCTCATCGCCCGCCTGACGGGCCGCGAGCATCGCGAGCACGTCTGCCCGGGCCCGCTCGACCCGCTGGACCGCTGGGAAGCCGCGCGGCGCGGGGGCGTTTGACACCCTCGCGCGAGGTGGCCTAGGGTCAGGGCAGGCCGCGGACCCGCCCATCCACCCGTTCGGTCCGCGCATCCACGGAACGAACCGGGAGGTCCCCATCCTCGATCAGCCACGCGTCACCGAACCCGCCGAGACGGCGACCGACGGCCGCCGCGCCCGCCCCGCGAAGGCGGCCCCCGCCCCCGCCGCGGCCTCGCACGATCTGCCCGCCGACGGCCGCCAGCGCGCGATCATCGAGAGCGTCACGCCCCAGGTCGACGGCGGCCGCTTCCCGGCAAAGCGCTATCTCGGCGACACCGTCGTCGTCGAGGCCGACGCCTTCGCCGACGGGCACGACGTCGTCACCGTCCGCCTTCGGCATCGCCCACCCGGCGGCGACGAGTGGATCGAGCTCCCGATGGAGGCGCTCGGCAACGACCGCTGGCGCGCCTCGTTCAGGGTCGAGGCGCTGGGCCGCCACGCCTACACGGTCGTCGCGTGGGCCGACGCGTGGGCGAGCTGGCGGCGCGACCTCCGCAAGCGCCTCGACGCGGGCCAGGACGTGGCCATCGACCTCCAGATCGGGGCCGCGCTCGTGGACGGC
>JBFKVO010000132.1:0-4536 GCA_041639095.1 Candidatus Limnocylindrales bacterium
CCGGTCCCTCCTCGAGCGCCAGCGCATGCCCGACGTCGGGCTTCCGGTCGACCTGCCCGTCCCCGGTGACCGCGCGACCCTGCCCGACGGGGCCGACCTGGACGTGCCCGGGATCACGCCGATCGTCATCGACAACAGCTCGTTCTACCGGATCGACACGGCCCTCCTCACGCCCCGCGTGGACGTCGCGAGCTGGCGGCTGCGGATCCACGGCATGGTCGAGCGCGAGGTCGTCCTCGACTTCGAGGAGCTGACCGCGCTCCCGGCGATCGAGCAGTACGTCACGATCGCCTGCGTCTCGAACGAGGTCGGCGGCAACCTCGTCGGCAACGCGAAATGGGGCGGCGTGCGGCTGCGCGACGTGCTCGCACTCGCCGGTGTCCAGGAGGGGGCGACGCAGCTCGTCGGGCGATCGGTGGACGGCTGGACGGCCGGGATGCCGACGGCCTGGGTGATGGACCCGGCGCGCGAGCCGATGATCGCCGTCTCGATGAACGACGAGCCGCTGCCCGGCCCGCATGGCTTCCCGGCACGCCTGATCGTGCCCGGCCTCTACGGCTACGTGTCGGCGACGAAGTGGCTGAAGGAGCTCCAGCTCACGACGCTCGAGGCCTTCGATGCCTACTGGATCCCGCTCGGCTGGGCGAAGGAGGCGCCGATCCTCACCCAGTCGCGGATCGACACGCCCCGGCCCGGGGCCTCGATCGCGGCCGGGATCATCCCGCTCGCCGGGGTCGCGTGGGCCCCCGACCGCGGCATCAGTCGGGTCGAGGTCGCGATCGACGGCGAGTGGCGCGAGGCGACCCTGTCGGTGCCCATCTCCGACGCGACCTGGGTCCAGTGGCGCTACGACTGGGACGCGCAGCCCGGCACCTACGAGGTCACGGTCCGTGCCACCGACGGCGCCGGCGAGGTGCAGACCGACCGGCGGACGCGGCCCGCGCCCGACGGGGCGCGCGGCCACCACGCCGTCACGCTCCAGGTCGGCTGAGGAGCCTCCGCGACGGGCCGATGGCCGCGAATCCGCTAGAGTCGGGAGCATGACGCGCCGGCAGTTCGTCTTCGACAGCCCCGACCGGTTCATCGCCGGGACCGTGGGCATCCCCGGCCAGCGGACGTTCTATCTCCAGGCCCGCTACGGCGAGCGGATCGTCAGCGTCAGCCTCGAGAAGGTCCAGGTCGCGGTCCTCGCCGACCGCCTCGGCAAGCTCGTGGACGAGCTCGAGCGACGCGGGATCGCGTCGACGTCGGCCGTGGAGCCGGACGTCGCGCCGCTGGACGAGCCGCTGAACGAGGCGTTCCGCGCGACGAGCCTGACGCTCGGCTGGGATCCGGCGACGGGACGGTTCATCGTGGAGGCGCGGTCGGTGCCGGAGGTCGATGACGAGGACGACGAGGCGGGGGACGACACGCCCACGGCGTTCGCGTTCGCGTCCGCGAGCGACGACGAGGACGACGCCCTCCTGCGCGTGACGCTGACGCCCGACGCGACGCGCTCGTTCGTCGAGCGCGCCATGCATGTCCTCCGCTCCGGCCGTCCGCCCTGCCCGCTGTGCGGCCAGCCGCTCGACGCCACCGGCCACATCTGCCCGCGTGGCAACGGCCACTACGTGAACTGACCGCGGATCGCGCAGCGGACGAAACGGCCGCCGTGCTTCGCCTGCTCGAGCGGGGCCGCATCGAGCTGGTCGGGCGCCTTTGGGCGTCGACGAACCAGGCGATGCTCGGGCGGGTCGTCGAGGACGCCGAGGCGGCGTCACCCCGCGACGCGGACGCGGACGCGGACGCGGACGCGGAGGCGGAGGCCGTCGGCACACCCGCGGTCGACATCGTCTACAAGCCGACGGCTGGCGAGCGGCCGCTCCACGACTTCCCGTTCGGCACCCTGACGCGCCGCGAAGTCGCGGCGTTCGCGGTCTCCGAGGCGACGGGCTGGTCGATCGTCCCCGCCACCGTCCTCCGTGACGGACCGTTCGGCGAGGGCATGGTCCAGGCCTGGCTCGAGCCCGACCCGACGATCGACGTCATCGCCCTCGTCCTCGCCGACGACGTGCGCCTGCGCCGGGTCGCCCTCTTCGACGCGATCGTCAACAACACGGACCGCAAGGCGGGCCACCTCCTGCCGCTCCCGTCGGGGGAGATCCGGGGCGTGGACCATGGCGTGACGTTCTCGGTCCGCCCCAAGCTGCGCACGGTCCTCTGGGCGTGGCAGGGCGAGCGGATCGCCGACGACGAGCTCGCCGTGCTCCGGCGGATCCGCCACGAGCTCGACGGCTCGCTCGGGCGACGGCTCCGGGAGCTCCTGGCAGCCGAGGAGGTCGCGGCCACGGCCGCCCGGGTCGATGCGCTCGTCGGCGCAGGCACGTTCCCCGACCCGCCGTCGGACTGGCCGGCGGTCCCCTGGCCGCCCTACTGAGCCCGCGACGGGACGCGATCCGACGAGGCACGCTCCGGACTCGTCGCGCGGGCCGCCTCGATTCGGGCACCATTGCGCGATGAACGCGCGAACGGTGCGATGAACCTGCGGCGAGCGCTCCGCGCGGCGGGCGGCCGGGCGCGGCGGCCGATGGAGCGGCTCGCGTCCGCGCCGCCGCGCTGGAACGGCTGGGCGGCCGACGTGGACGCCCCTTCCCTCACGGTCGAGGCCCGCGCGACGCTCGCCGAGCACATCGGTCCCGGCACGGCACCCGTGGACGCCACGCTCGACGACGTCGCCGCTCGCCTGCCCGCCGGTCGCCTCCCGGCCCACCCCGCCGTCAGCGCGGATCCCCGCGAGCGCGTGCTCCATGCTCGCGGGCAATCGTTCGCCGACTGGGTGGCCCTGCGCAGCGGCCGGATCGGCTGGGTCCCCGACGGCGTGGCGACACCGACCGACGGTGCGGCGGTCCGCGACCTCCTCGCCTATGCGGCGGCGGCCGGTGCCCGCATCGTGCCCTACGGAGGCGGCACGAACGTCGTCGGCGCGGTCACGCCTCGCGCCGACGACGGCGCCGAGGACGGGGACGGCGGGACGCCGACACTGACGATCGACCTTCGGGGCCTTTCGGGCCTCCAGCGCCTGGGCGCGTCGAGCGGCCTCGCGACGTTCGGAGCCGGCACGACCGGGCCGGCGATCGAGGCGGCGCTCCGCGAGCGCGGCTGGACCCTCGGGCACCATCCGCAGTCGTTCGAGCGCTCGACGCTCGGCGGCTGGGTCGCGACCCGCTCCGCCGGGCACCTGTCGCTCGGCTACGGCCGCATCGAGGACCTCTTCGCGGGCGGAACCCTCGAAGCACCGGCGGGGACCGTCGAGCTTCCACCACACCCCGCCGCGGCAGCGGGACCCGACCTCCGCCAGCTGATCCTTGGGTCGGAGGGGCGGCTCGGGATCCTGACCGACGTCACCGTCCGGGCGACGCCGCTCCCGCAGTCCGACGAGATGACCGGGATCTTCCTGCCGACCTGGGAGGCGGCGCTGACCCTCGCGCGGGACCTCGCGCAGGCCCGCGTGCCGCTGTCGATGGTCCGCGCCCTGTCGCCCGGGGAGACGGAGCTGACGCTCGTGCTCGCGGGCCGATCGCGCGGCCTCGCGACGGTCCGCCGCTACCTCGACCTGCGCGGCGTCGGCGCCGGCCGAAGCCTGCTCCTCGTCGGGTTCGCCGGCCGGCGACGGATCGTCGACAGTGCCCGGCGGGAGGTGAGCGATCTCGCCCGATCGCGGCGTGGCGTCGGGGTCGGCGCCGGGCTCGCGAACGCGTGGCGACGGGAGCGCTACCGGTCGGCGGGTCTGCGCGACTCGTTGTGGTCCGCGGGCTACGGCGTGGACACGATCGAGACCGCGATCGACTGGCCCCGCTTCCCCACCCTCCAGGCGGCCGTGGAGACTGCCGCCCGCGACGCCATCGCCGCGGCCTCACCGGGCGAGCGGGCGCTCGCATTCAGCCACGCCGGTCACCTCTACCCGACCGGCGCGAGCCTGTACACGACGGTCGTGTTCCGGCTCGCCGCGGACCCGGACGAGACGCTCGCGCGCTGGAGTGCCGCGAAGGACGCTGCCAGCCGCGCGATCGTCGCCCACCGAGCGACGATCAGCCATCAGCACGGGGTCGGGCGCGACCACGCCCCGCACCTGGTGGCGGAGAAGAGCGCACTCGGGATGGCGGCGCTCGCCGACGTCGCCCGCCGCTTCGACCCCGATGGCGTCATGAACCCGGGCGCGCTCCTCGGCGACGCGGACCGGGCGAGGAGCGAGCGGGTGAGCGCGGAGCGGTGAACGCGGATCGCGTCCTCGCGATCGACGTCGGCACGCAGAGCGTCCGCGCCCTCCTGTTCGACCCGGCCGGCACCCTCGTCGCCGCGTCGCGCGTCCCGATCGAGCCATATGTCTCGGCTAGCCCGGGCTGGGCCGAGAACTACCCGGCGATCTACTGGGCCGCGCTCGGCGAGGCGTGCCAGGGGCTGTGGGCCGCCTCCCCAGCCGGCGGCGGACCCCTGGCCGACCCCTCATCGGTGGCGGGCGTGGCCCTCACCGCGCAGCGCGTCACCCTCGTCGTGTCC
>JBFKVO010000133.1:0-4526 GCA_041639095.1 Candidatus Limnocylindrales bacterium
GGCTCGCCCGGGTCGCATTCGACGACGCGGCACCATCCTCGATCGCACCGGTCATCCACGCCGGCGGGACCTGGCCCGCTCGATAGGCCCACGGAATGACGACGTCCTGCGCCCACTGCTTCGAACCGATCACCGGGTCGGGCGCGTGGGCGGCGGTCCCGGCCGGGAGCGCGACGGCGGCGAAGAGCGCTGCCGCGGCGGTCACGAGGGCGCGGTGGACGCGCGCGTTCATCGCGACACCTCCCCGGCAGGCGAGATCGACATGGCGGGGAGTGCGATGGTCCTGGTCGCGCACGCGGACGATCCACACGCGTCGGCGAACGTGGCCCCCTGGGCGGCGATCGCGACGAGCGGGCCCTGCCCGGGCCAGTCGAGCCGCGCCTCCCGTCGCGTCCCGAGATCGACGACCCGCGTCCGGCAGTCGAGGGCCCCGCACGACTGGACGGCGAGGCGGGTGCCGGCCTCGTCGAGCATGAGCGTCGTGGCGTACACCCGCCCGACGTGGATGACGGCCGGATCGTGCGCCGGAAGCGCGTCGACGAGCGGCTGCGGCGGCGCCCCCGCGACGGCGACCCAGATCCCAAGGTCGGCCCGCGAGTCGCGCGCCACGGCGTGGTACAGGACCGATCCGTCGCGACCGCGCAGCACGCCGCTTCGGGCGACGTCCCCGCTCACCGCGACGATGGTCGCGCAGCGGGCGACGGTGGAGACGATCGCCACGATCGAGCGCCTCCCATCGTCCGCGGTCACCACGACGCGGCCTCCCACGTCCGCAGAGACCGAACTCTCCGCCGGGAGTGCGATCCGGGGCAGCGTCACGCCCCGCGTCCGCCCGTCGAGCGTCCAGCCGACGAGCGATCCCTGCGGGTCCAGCACCGGCGCGACGGCCCAGCCGGAACGCCGTCCCACGTCGGTGAGCACCCGCTCCGGGCAGGTGCCCAGCTCCTCGAGGCCCATCCCGCCCGCTTCCGCGCGGGCTGCGACCCCGCCCACCGATCCGATCAACCCGGCCGCGAGGGCCGCAGCCGAGCCCAGGAGCACGATCCACGATCGCCTCCGCATGTCCCTGAACCTCCTCCGACGGGTCGATGTGCCGGCGGCTGGAGGCGAGGACGAGAGCATCGCGTGGGAGCCTTATCTGCGACGTATCGACCGACTGGCGGACCGCGCGGCGCCGGTGTACGCTGCCCCCGACAACACGACACACCCGCGTGGTCGCGAAGCCGGTGAGATCCCGGCACAGTCCCGCTACGGTGATCGTCGCGCGAGCGACGTCAGTCCGGTCGCCGGCCCCGCGGAGGTGCACCACCTTCGAGAGAAAGGGTTGGTCCCGATGCGTCCGACTGGCTGAGGCCCCTCCTTCACGTCGAAGCGAGGGGTCGTCGATTCCCGGTCCCCTCGCCGTCCCTCCCAGCACGCGAGGTTCCCGTGTCGGACGCTTCACTCCCCGCCCACGCGCTCCCTGTCCGCCCGTCCAACGGCCGGCGGGGCGCCATGACCGTCGCTCTCCTCGCCGCCGTGCTCGTCGTCGCCGCCTGCGCGACGCCGGGTCCCAGCCAGGTCACGATTCCGCCCGGCGCCACGGGCAGCGCCGCCCCGCCCGCGACGGGCGTGCCGTCACCCAGTCCCGCCCCGGCGGCGTTCCCCGTCACCCTCGTCGACGACGAGGGCACGAGCGTCGAGATCCCCACCGAGCCGGCCCGGATCGTCTCGCTCACCCCGGCGACGACGGAGATCCTGTTCGCGATCGGAGCGGGCCCTCGCGTGGTCGCGACGACCGACTTCGACGACTACCCGCCGGAGGCGGTCGACCTGCCCGACGTCGCGAGCTTCATCTCGGTCGACGTCGAGAAGATCGTCGGGCTCGAGGCCGATCTCGTCATCGCCGGCGGCAACAACTTCAACTCGCCCGAGGCGATCGCCCAGCTGCGCACGCTCGGCATCCCGGTCGTCGTCGTGTATGCGCCGGACGTTGCGACGGTCCTCGCCGATATCGAGCTCGTCGGTCGTGCCGTCGGCGCGAGCGAGGCGGCCGCCGATGTCGTCGCCCGGATGCGCACGGTGTTCGACCAGGTCGCAGCCGGGACACAGGGGCTGGCGCGCCCGACGGTGTTCTACGAACTGGACGCCACGGCCCAGATCTACACGGCGGCCGACGATTCGTTCCTCGCGGAGATGATCGAGCTCGCCGGCGGCTTCCCGATCACGACCGGCTCCACGACGAGCTTCGAGATCTCGCTCGAGGCGCTCGTGGCCGCGGACCCGGAGCTCATCCTCCTCGGCGACGCGGCGTATGGCGTGACGGCCGACCAGGTCGCCGCACGGCCGGGCTGGGGCGGGATCCGGGCCGTCGTCGACGGGGCGATCCGGCCCGTCGACGACCTCATCATCACGCGACCGGGACCGCGCCTCGGCGAGGGCCTGCTGGCGCTCGCGACGGCGATCCACCCGGACCTCGTCGTGCCGACGACGCCGTAGCGGCAGGGGACGCGATGGCGACGAGCGGCGGCATCCTCGCGGCGGACCGGATCGGCTCCGGGCCGCTCGAGGGTGTCCGACGCCGGCCGGTGGTCCTCGGGGCGGCCGGTCTCGGCCTCGTGGCCGTCGCGATCGTCGTCGGGGTGGGGGCCGGGTCGGTGGCCGTGCCGGCCGGCGACACGATCGGGATCCTCGCGAGCCGCCTCCTGGGCCTCGACCTCCCGCGGACGTGGACGCCCGCGGCCGAGACGATCGTCATGGAGCTTCGTCTCCCGCGCGTGCTCATGGCGCTCGTCGTCGGGCTTGGCCTGGCGATCGCCGGGGCGACCTTCCAGGGCCTCCTTCGCAACCCGCTCGCGGACCCGTACGTGCTCGGCACCGCGTCCGGGGCCGCGCTCGGGGCGGCGATCGCGGTCGTCATCCCGGTCCGGACGCTCGTCCTCGAGTTCGGGCTGCTGCACGGGCTCGCGTTCGTGGGAGCCCTCGCGGCGGTGACGCTCGTCTACCGGCTGTCGCGGATCAGCGGGCTCGCCCCGATGACGAGCCTGCTCCTCACCGGCTACGCGGTCGGGTCGCTCCTCGCGGCCGGGCTCGCGATGGCGATGTACGTGTCGGGATCCGGCCTCCGCCAGATCTTCGCGTACCTCCTCGGCGGGTTCGAGGCCGCGTCGTGGATCCGGGTCGCGACGACGACGCCGCTCATCCTCGGTGCGGCGGCGCTCATCGCGCTGCGTGCCCGCGTCCTCGACGGCCTGCTCCTCGGCGAGGAGGCGGCCGCGCACCTCGGGGTCGACGTCCGCCGCGAGCGGGCGATCCTCCTCGCGCTCGCCGCACTGGTCACCGCGGCCGCGGTCGCCGTCAGCGGCCTCATCGGCTTCGTCGGCCTCGTCGTGCCGCACCTCGTCAGGCTGGCGACGGGCCCCCAGGCCCGGGCCGTCCTGCCGCTCGCCGCCCTCTACGGGGCCGCCCTCATGGTCTTCGCCGACGTCGCGGCCCGGCTCCTCGGCGAGATCCCGGTCGGCGTCGTCACGGCGGTCATCGGGGCGCCGTTCTTCCTCGTCCTCCTGCGCCGGGCGCGGACGGGGTACGAGCTGTGATCCGCCTCGAGGCGCTGACCGTCGCCTACCGCGGCCGGCCGGTCGTCCGCGACGTGGACCTCGCGATCGCGGCGGGGGAGCGGATCGCGCTCATCGGGCCGAACGGGGCCGGGAAGTCGACGCTGCTCAAGGCGATCACCGGGCTCGTGACGCCGGCGGCCGGTACCGTCGAACTCGCCGGGCGCCAGCTCGGCGCGCTGAGCCGGCTGGCGATCGCGCGGACGATCGCCGTCGTTCCCCAGCTGGCGATCCTGCCGTTCGCGACGCGGGTCGAGGACGTCGTCGCCCTCGGCCGGCTCCCGCACGAGGACCCGTTCCGGGGCGCGGGTCCGGCCGACCGGGCGGCGGTCGCGGCCGCGATCGAGCGGGTCGGCCTCGGGCACCTGCTCGGCCGGGACGCCCGCGAGCTCTCGCTCGGGGAGCGCCAGCTCGTGCTCCTGGCACTCGCCGTCGCACAGGCGGCGCCGGTCCTCGTCCTCGACGAGCCGACGGTCCACCTCGACCTCCGCCACCAGGTCGAGACGATGGAGCTCCTCGTGGACCTCAACGAACGCGACGGGACGACGATCGTGGCGGTCCTCCACGATCTCGGCCTGGCAGCGCACTTCTTCCCGCGGCTCGTGCTGCTCGATCGCGGGCGCGTCGTGGGCGACGGTCCCCCCGCGACCGTGCTCGCCGACGATCGGGTGCGTGACGTGTTCGGGGTCGATCCGGCACACGTCCGCCTGCCGGCCTGATCGTCCGCGCGTCGAGGGCTCCGGTTTCGGGACGGGGCCGCGAGGGCGCGCGGGGTGTCGCCTGAGGCGGTCACCGGAGGCCGGCGTGCTACCCTCGGGCCGATGTCCCGCGCCGTCGCGCTCGCCGTGGCCGCCGCACTCCTCGTGCTCGCCTGCTCGGACACGACCGGCCCGCTCGCGACCGACCCCGATCCGGCGCGGACCGACGCTCCGA
>JBFKVO010000134.1:0-4473 GCA_041639095.1 Candidatus Limnocylindrales bacterium
CGCCGAGCGCGGCTACGACCAGGCGCACCTCATCGCGATCGCTGCCGGCGGCCGACTGGGCCTCGCGGTGCTGCCGCTGCTCGTCCGGACCCGCGCGACGGTCGCGCAGTTCGACCTCGACCGGGCGGCGCGAGCGGGGAACGTCCGCGACGCGTTCGCCGTTGCGCCTGTCGGGTCGCGATCCGGCGGGTTGGCCGGCGGCTGGTTCGTGCTCGTCGACGACGTCGTGACGACCGGGTCGACGCTCGCAGCATGCGCCCGGGTGCTGTACGCGTCCGGTGCGCTGGGGGTCTCGGCGATCACCGTCGCCCGCGAGCGGTAGACTCGGGAGGAGCGGCCGCTCGTCCCCGGGCCACCGCCCGGCTCCGGCAGCCGCGGAACGACTTCCCGCCGCCGCCAGAAGCAGGAGGTGCTCCGGTGCGGACGATCCTCAAGGGCAAGAACTACCAGATCCCGGACGCCGTCCGGGACTACGCCGAGCGCAAGTTCCGCCGCATGGAGCGGATGCTCGACGATCGGACGGATGCCCTGGTGGAACTCTCCGTCGAGCAGCGTCGGAGCGCGGAGGAGTCGCACATCGTCGAGGTCAGCCTCGTCATCGACGGCCGCCCGATCCGCGGCCACGCGACCGCGGCGACGCACGAGGCCGGGATCGACGAGGTCCTCGACAAGCTGGAGCGCCGGGCGGCAGACCACAAGGCGAAGCCGCGGGTCCGGTCCCGCGCCCCCGAGGAGAAGGAGATCCTCCGGCGGATCGCCGACGGGACCGCCGAGCCCGAGCGCCGGCGGCGGGTCGTGAAGACGAAGCGCTTCGCGATCGAGCCGATGTTCGAGGAGGACGCCATCGTCCGGATGGAGGAGCTCGGGCACGCGTTCTTCGTGTTCGTGAACGCCGAGACCGAGCAGGTCGCCGTCCTCTACCGGCGCGGCGACGGCGACTACGGGCTCATCGAGCCGGTCGTCGGCGGCGACTACACCCTCGGACGGAACGGTCGCGCCCGCTGACGAGTTCGGGCGGAAGGACGAGCGCAGTGTGGTGGCTGCGCTCGCCGGTCGCTGCGGGGCGGTCCGCGGTCAGTCCGTGCGGGCGAGCCGGTAGATCCCGGCCGCGCGGGTCATGAGCCCCGTCTCGACCATGTGACGGCGCAGCGCCGCGGCATCGCGGTGCCAGAGCGCCAGCCGCTGGTTCACCTCGGCCTCGGGGTAGGGCCGGTCCTCCGGGAAGCAGCGGTCGCGGAGGAAGCGCAGGATGACGTCCCGCTTCTTCGCGCGTGCCGGGATCGACACGAGCCGGTCGTCCCGGATGAACGCCCGGATGACGCGCGCCTCGTAGCGGGCGTCCTCGTCCGACATCGCCGGCGGCGACGAGGCGCTGTCGGACGGCGCCGTCGAGCGTGGGGTCGCGCTCGTGGTCTCGGGACCGTCCATCGCCGGCGTATGGTACCGCCCGGGCCGGCTGGGCCTCCGGGAGCGCCGCCGGCGAGCGGTTCGCGGGAGTGCCCTCGGCTACGATGGGCGCGATGGACTCCCGCGCGCGCACGCCGGCACGAGGCCCGCGGATCGGGGCGCACCTGCCGGTCGCGTCCGGGATGGTCCGCGCGGCCGAGCGGGCCCACGAGATCGGCGCGGACGCCGTCCAGATCTTCGCCGACAACCCGACCGCGTGGCGGCGCCGCTCGGAGCCCCCCGCGGATCGCGACGAGTGGCTCCGGCTTCTGGCGACCTACGACATCGAGCCGGTCGCGATCCACGCCTCGTACCTGGTGAACCTCGCGGGGCCGGCGGACGAGCTCTGGGAGCGGTCGGTGGCGCTCCTCGAGAGCGAGCTGCGGGTCGCGCCCTCGTTCGGGGCTCGCTTCGTGAACGTCCATGTCGGGTCGCATCGCGAGACCTCGGTCGAGGCGGGGATCGAGCGGGTCGCCGAGGGCGTGACCCGTGTCCTCGCCGCCGTGGACGGCGTGCCTGGCGCGGCGATCCTCGTCCTCGAGAACTCGGCGGGGGCCGGATCGGCGGTCGGCGCGACGATCGACGAGCTGGCGCGGATCGGCGACGCGATCGCGGCGCGCGGCGTCGACGATCGCCGGGTCGCGTTCTGCCTCGACACGGCGCACCTGTGGAGCGCGGGCCATGCGATCTCCGATCCGGGGGAAGTGGACGCGCTCCTCGCGTCCTTCGACGCGCGGATCGGGCTCGATCGCCTCCGCCTGGTCCACCTCAACGACTCCAAGTCGACGCTCGGGTCGCGGCTCGACCGTCACGAGCACGTCGGGGCGGGACGGATCGGGGCTGCGGGCCTCGGCCGGCTCGTCCGCGACCCGCGCCTCGGCCACGTCGCATTCCTCATGGAGACCCCGGGCATGGCCGAGGGCTACGACGCCGTGAACGTGGCCCGGGCGCGCGATCTCGTCGCGGGGCGCTCCCTCGACGAGCTGCCGCGCGAGGCATTCGAGCTCGCCGACAGCCGCTCGGGCCCCGCGGCAGCGAGCTGAGGGGCGCCGCGATGCCACGCGAGACACCCGACGCGCATCTCGTGACGCCACGGCCCGTCGCAGCGGGCGAGCGCGACGGTGGCGCGTCCGGGCCCCAGGACCCACCCGGCGGCGCCGGACCGGGCGGCAGGCCGGGCGGGGAGGGCGACTGGGGCGGGACCCGTGCGACGGCCGCCCCCGGAGCCGGGCTGCGGCGACGATCGGACGTGCCCGATGGAGCGGTCCTGATCGGGCTCCTGCTCGTGGCCGCGGTCCTCCGCTTCTCGTTCCTCGCCGGGCGTGGGATGTGGGACGCCGATCAGGGCCACGACATGCTCGTCCTGCTCCACTTCGTCGAGCGCGGCGAGATCCCGCTGCTCGGGCCACCGACGTCCATCGGCGACGTCCACCACGGAGCCGCGTACTACTACCTGCTCGCACCGCTCGCGTTCGTATCGGGGTCCGACCCGACGGTCGTCGTCGGGGGGCTCGCGGCCGCGGGGACGGCCGCGGTCGGCGTGGTCTGGTGGCTCGCCCGGGCGATCGGTGGCCGCCTCGCCGGGGCGATCGCGGGCATCCTCGTGGCGGTGTCGCCGAGCGCGATCGAGGCGTCGACCTTCCTGTGGAACCCCAACGCCATCACGCTCACGGCGAGCATCGCGCTCGCGGCGGCCTGGCAGGCGCACCGGACAGCGCGTCCGCGCTGGTGGCTCCTCGCCGCGCTCGCCACGGGCCTGACGATGCAGCTCCACGTCCTCGGGATCGGCCTGCTCGTGCCGGTCGCCGCCTTCTTCGCCTGGTCGGCGCGGTCGGGCGGCACCGCCCGCGACCCGGAGCGGCGTCGGTCCGCCATCCGGACGGGGATCGCGGGGGCCGCGATCGTCGCCGCCCTCTACGTGCCTCTCGCGATCCACGAAGTCACTCACGACTTCGCCGAGACCCGGGCGGCGGTCGCCTACCTCGCCGCGCCGGGCGACGGTGACGACCTCGACCCGGTCACGCGGGCGAGCGTCGTGCTCCTGCGGATCGTCGCGTGGCCGCTCGTCGGACTCGTCACCGACGCGCCGGTGCCGGGGCTGGCGTCCCTCGCAGGCGTCCTGGCGATCGTCGCGTGGCGCTGGCGCGCGCCGGATCCGCGAGAACGCATGGCGGTGCGCTGGTTCGGCCTCGCGATCGCCTGGAGCACCGTGTTCCTCGCGGTCGCGGCGCGCGGGCTCACGACCGTCATCCCGGGCCTGCCGAACGACCACTACCACGCGTTCGTCGACCCGATGGTGTTCGCGCTCGTCGGGCTCGGGCTGGCCGCGATCGCACGCGGCCGCGACGCCCCCGTGGTGTCCGCGCGGGCGGACGTCACGGTCGGCCAGCGCGGCCCGGCAGGACGCGGCGACGTCGCGGACGTGGTCGTTCCCGCCGCCCGCGTCGTGCCCACCGGCCGGGGCGACACCGCCGGACGGGTCGTTGCCGCCGTCGCCCTCGGCGCCCTCGTCCTCGTGGCCGTCGGCCGGTGGCCCGCCACGACCGCGGCGGACGGCGGATGGCCCGCGGCCCGCGACGCCGCTGCACGGATCGGCGCATCGACCGGAGGCCGCGAGATCGCCCTCATCGGCCTGCCGCGCTTCAAGACGACCGGCGCCTACGGCTTCCCGCTCGTCCGCGACGGACGCTCCGTGGTCGTGATCGAGCCGCCCTCGGCGGCCGTCGATGCGCCCCGGCCCGACCGGGTCCCGGCCGGAGCCGCGGTCGTCGTCGCCTGTGACCGCCTCTTCGAGCAGGTGCTCCAGGCGATGTGTGGCGGCCCGGCCGAGGACGCCGTGCTCGCCGTCCACGCCGATCCCGCGCGGTACCGGCTCGACGAGCGCTTCGAGGCATCCTCGCGAACGGCGATCTCGGTCTACCTGCCGGCGCCCTGACCGGCCGGCGGCCTCGCCCACGCCGCGGGCGCCGCCGTGACCGGCGCCGCGGGCGGCGCAGCGCTCACCCGGAGTGAAAAGCGAACGCCGGC
>JBFKVO010000135.1:0-4455 GCA_041639095.1 Candidatus Limnocylindrales bacterium
CACGGCAACGGCCGGCCAGGGGCGCTCGCGCCGCTTGGTGTTCGATGCGTCCCGGCGACGCCCGGTGGGGCGCGCCGCCCCGCCCCGCAGGCGTCGGGACCGTCGGGGAGGTGCCCGATGGACTTCGCGGTATTCAAGTTCCTCCACGTCGCGACGATCATCGCCACGATCGTGCTCGCCGAGGGCTCGATCCTGCCGATCCTCATCGCCGCGCGGCGCAGGGACGTCGTCGCGCTCCGCCACGCGATCGCGGCCGGAGAGGTCGGCGATCGGCTGTCGAACCCGATGCTCGTCATCTCGCTCGCGTTCGGCGTCGCGGCCGCGCTGACCGGGCAGATCGACCTCACCGAGCCGTGGCTCGTCGCCTCGTATGGGGTCATCGTGGTCGGCTTCGCCGGGATCGGCCTCGGTGGCGGGTTCCGCCACATCGAGCGGGTCAAGCGGGCCGCCGAGGAAAGCCCGGTCGATGCGCCATCGGCCGAGCTCGTCGCGGCGCTCGATCACCCGTGGACCCGCGGCGTGACGATCCTCCCGCCGATCCTGATGGCGGTGCTCGTCTTCCTGATGGTCGTCAAGCCGGATCTGTGGTGACCTCGCTCGTCGCGGCGAGACCGCGTCGTTCCGGGCGGACGCTGAGCACGGCGACGGCCACGAGCGGACCGATCGCGAGGAGCGCTTCGGCCGTCGAGAAGCCAGGCACGGGTCGGCCGGCGAAGATCGGGGCCTCGACCCCGACCTGGACGAGCGCCGTCGCGATCGCCCCGCCGATCGCGCCGCCCATGAAGAACGCGAGGTTGTAGGCGCCCACGGCGATCCCGCGGTCGGCCCCGTCGAAGACGACGGTCAACTCGTTGAGGAGCGGCGGGCCGAGGAGGCCGAACCCGATGCCGAGCGGGATGAGCGCCACGGCCATGACGACCGGGGGGGCGCCGGCGCCGATCGAGGCGATGACCGCGGTCCCGCCGGCGAGCGCGATCAGGCTGACCCGCGTCGTGCGGCGGCGACCCAGCCTGACCTGCACCCTGCCGTTGTTGTACGAGGCGATCGCACCCACGATCGCCATCGGCAACAGGACGAATCCGAGCGCGATGCCCGTCAGCCCATGTGCCGCCGCCGCGGCGACCGGCACGAGGATCAGGCTCCCGAAGAACGCGCCCATCCCGACCATGCCGAGCACGACGACCCGGCGAAACGCGGGGTGTCCGACGATCCGCGCCGGCAGGAACGCGGCAGGGCGCCGCGCCCGCCGCGCGACGAGGCCGGCCCCGACGACCGCGATGATCGCCGCGGCCGCGGTGGCCGGCACGAGACCGAGGATCGGCAGGCGGTTCAGGCTGAACGTGAGGGCGATGACGGTCACGGCGATGAGCACCGCGCCCACGACGTCGAGCGGCACGGACCGGTCCCGGTCGCGATCCTGACGGGCGAGGGCGATCGCCGCCGGCGCCGCGACGATCCCGAGCGCGATCGGACCCCGCCAGCCGAACGCCTCGAGCGCGACGCCCCCGATGAGCGGCCCGGCGGCCAGCCCCATCCCGACGGCCGCGACGATCGTCCCGAGCGCGCGCGACCTCTCGGTCCCCTCGTAATGGCGGGCGATCATCGCTGCGGACAGCGTCGGGATCGCACCCGCGCCGAGTCCCTGGACGACGCGGGCGGCGATGAGCACGGTGAGGTCCGGGGCGATCGTCGCCGCGACGCTTCCCGCGGCGAACAGCGCGATCCCGCTCGCGATCGCCGGACCGAGCCCGAGGAACCGTGCGAGACCGCCCCAGACGGCCGTCGCGACCGCGAACGAGACGCTGAACCCGAACACGACCCACCCGACGTCGCCCGGCCCCGCGTCGAACGCCTCGCCGATCGCGGGCTGCGCGAGCGAACCCGCGCTGTTGTTCGCGACGACGACGAACACGAGGACGAACAGGACGGCGAGCAGCGTCCGGCGGTCGATCGTGTCCCTCCTTCGAGACGGCTGGGGCGGACAGTGTACGGGAGGATCGCCACGGTCCCATGGTGCCGCCGTGCACCACATCCGCTCCGTCGTCGCTGGCGCTCCGCGAGCGTGGTGCTACTGTCTCCGCATGATCGGGGAACGGATCCGCCCGCTGCGCCGGCCGCTCGTCGCCCTCGCGATCGTCGTTCTCGCGACCATCGTCGCGATCCCGACGCTCGCCGCCGATCCTCCAGCGCCCGGCAAGCCCGACAAGGCGGCGAAGCCGCCCGCCGAGCCGGTCACGGTCAGCGGGGTCCTGCGTTCGTCCACGGACGCCGCGGGCGACACCACGTACACGATCACGAGCGGCGGCACGACCTACACGCTCGACGCCGGCCCGTCGTGGTTCCACGGCGACAAGCACCCGCTCAAGGCGTTCGTCGGCAAGAGCGTGACGATCGCCGGCGACCGCCGCGAGGGCTCGACCGAGATCGGCGTGGACACGGTCGACGGCAAGGCCCTGCGCGAGGCCGGGAAGCCGCCGTGGGCCGGCGGCTGGAAGGCGGTCGGCAACGCCCACCCGGGCTGGACCCAGGACAAGTGGGACCGCTGGCAGGCGAAGCTCGCCGAGAAGAAGGAGCGGTTCGGCGTCGATTGCTGGCCGCCCGGACACTGCAAGACGCAACCGGCACCCTGATCCGATAGCGCGGCGCGCTGCCGCGCGCCCCCCGCAGGCCCACGCACCGGGACCGCCGGCGAGGTCCCGTCGGCGCGACCGACCCGCCTGCTACCATCGCGGTCCCATGCCCGACCGCGACCGCTACTACGTCACGACCGCGATCGCCTACGCGAACAACAAGCCGGGGCTCCACACCCTCTACGAGGTCGTCGGAGCCGACGTCCTCGCGCGCTGGCATCGGATGAAGGGCGATGACACCCGCTTCCTGACCGGCACGGACGAGTACTCCGTGAACATCGCGATGACCGCCGCCGAGCGCGGGCAGGAGCCGAAGGCGTTCGTGGACGAGATGGTCGCGCTGTTCCGGGAGGCCGAGGACGCGCTCGGGATCTCGCCCGACCGGTTCATCCGGACCACCGACCCGGATCACCAGCGCTCGGTCCACGAGGTGATCCGCCGCTGCTACGCGAACGGCGATCTCTACCTCGGGACGTACGAGGGCTGGTACTGCCCGAACGAGGGATTCCGCGCGAAGAGCGACCTCATCGAGGACGCGTCCGGGTTCCGTTGCCCGAACCACCCCTCCGTCGAGCTCCAGTGGCTCACCGAGACGAACTGGTTCTTCCGGCTCTCGAAGTACCAGGAGGCGCTCGAGCGCCACTTCGCCGACCACCCCGACTGGGTCGAACCCGAGTACCGCAAGAACGAGATGCTCGGCTTCATCCGCGGCGGCCTCGAGGACTTCTCCGCGAGCCGCCAGAACACGACGTGGGGGATCCCGTTCCCGATCATGCCCGACGGGGCGTGGGCCGAGCAGGAGGACGGGACGTGGCATCCGGGCGCGGGCACCGTCTACGTCTGGTTCGACGCCCTCATCAACTACATCACCGGCGCCGGGTTCCCGGATGACCCGAAGGCGTTCGCGCACTGGTGGCCGGCCGACGTCCAGGTGATCGGCAAGGACATCAATCGCCTCCACACGGTCATGTGGCCGGCGATGCTGATGAGCGCCCAGCTGCCGCTCCCGCGCAAGGTGTGGGTCCACGGCTGGCTCCTCGTCCAGGGGGAGCGGATGAGCAAGAGCCGCGGCAACTTCCTCGACCCGAAGGACGTGGTCGGGGCGTTCGGCACGGACGGGGCGCGCTACGTGATGCTCCGCGAGGTCGCCTTCGACCGCGACAGCGACGTGTCGTGGGACTCGTTCGTGCGCCGCTACAACGCGGACCTCGCGAACGACTTCGGGAACCTCGTGAACCGCACGGTGTCGATGACGAACCGCTACCTCGAGGGGCACCGCCCGGCGCCGCGCGACGAGGACGATTCGCCGCTCGGCGAGGGCTGGCACGACACGCTCGCACGGTTCGTCGAGCGGCTCGAGGGACACCTCCTGCACGACGCGCTCGCGGAGCTCTGGGAGTTCGTCGACGGCGCGAACAAGGTCGTGGACGCCGAGCAGCCGTGGAACCTCGCGAAGGCGGCGAAGGATGGCGACGCCGACGTCGAGCAGCGCCTGCGCGGCGTCCTCGGCGACCTCGTCGAGACATGCCGGCTCGTCGGGCTGGCCGCGGCGCCGTTCCTGCCGAACACGGCCCCCCGCGTCATGCGCCAGCTCGGCTTCGGCTACGGGTACGCACCGGACGGGAACGACGGCCCGCCGATCCTCGACGAGCTGCGCTGGGGTGCGCACGCCCGGACGGCGGGGCGTCTCGCGGCGGCCGAGCCCCTCTTCCCACGGCTGGAGACGGAGGCGCCGGCCGACGGCTGACCGGTCGTGCGCCTCGTCGACTCGCACGCGCATCTCCAGGCCGACCGGTTCGGCGACGACCGGGCGGCCGTGCTCGAC
>JBFKVO010000136.1:0-4451 GCA_041639095.1 Candidatus Limnocylindrales bacterium
GAACGCCGTCGCCGAGCCGGGCGTCCTCGATAACGTCGAGGACCTGCTGACCGACGTCATCACGAGCCCGCGCTTCGACTCCGAGGTGTTCACCCTCGAGCGCAGCCTCCAGGTGATGCTCGGCCCGCGGGCCGGGACGACGCTCGTCGGCCTGCTGACCGTCGCGCCGGAAGTGTTCGACGAGGTCGCCGAGGTGCGCATCCCGACCGAGCTCCACGAGCGCCTGGTCGCCTGGCGGGCGCGGTTCGGGCTCGCGATCGACAACGCGCTGAACTTCCTGAACAACCCGGACGGCATCCAGGGCCACAACTTCGCGACGCAGATCGCCCACATCGAGGAGCGGCGCGTCCTCCAGGGCCGCCTGACGCTCGTCCGCTACAACAACGAGCCGCAGTTCTTCGTGGCCGACGCGAGCGTCTTCCTCGGCCTCGTCGTCGACATCATGGAGCGCCTCGCGCCCTACCTCGAGCCGGAGGCGGTCGAGGCCGACGCCGTGGCGCGCCTGCGCGACGCCGTTCAGCTGATCGAGCGGAAGACCTCGGCACGCGGCTGAGGGCCGCGACCTCGTGCGCCAGCTGTACCTCGCCGCCACCGGTCAGAACCGGGGCAAGACGACCGCGTCGCTCGGGCTCATGCACGGGTTCATCGGCCGCGGCCTGCGGACGGGGTTCCTGAAGCCCGTCGGGCAGCGGACCGTCATCGAGGACGGACACCCGGCCGACGAGGACGCAGTCCTCGTCCGGACCGTGTTCGACCTGCCCGAGACGTATCCGCAGATGAGCCCCGTCCACATCCCGCGCGGGTTCACGAAGGCGTACATCGACGGCCGCGTCGTCGACGACCTCCCGGCGAAGATCCTCGCCGCCTACGAGACGTACCGCGACCACGACGTCCTCCTCATCGAGGGGACCGGGCATGCCGGCGTCGGAGCGGTGATCGGCCTCTCCAACGCGACCGTCGCGGCGATGCTGCGGACACCCGCGATCATCGTGTCCGAGGGTGGCGTGGGCCGCCCGATCGACGAGATCGTGCTCAACGCCTCGCACTTCGCCGCGCACGGGGTGCCCGTCGCGGGAGCGATCGTGAACAAGGTCGACCTCGAGGCGCAGCCCGGCATCGAGCGGATCCTTCGGCGCGGGCTCGAGAAGCACGGGATCGACCTCCTCGGCGTCCTCCCCGTCCGGCCGATCCTGTCGAACCCGACGCTCGCGATGATCCTCGAGGGGGTCCCCGGCGAGACGATCCACCCGGGCCCGGACCTCGACCGGGTCATCGACGGGGTCGCGATCGGTGCGATGGAGCCGTTCCACATGCTGTCCCACGTCGGCCCCGGGACGCTCGTCATCGTCCCGGGCGATCGCGACGACGTCATCACGACCCTCACCGACGCCCATGCCGACCCGCTCGATCGGCGCGCGGTCGGCCTCGTCCTCACCGGGGGCTACCGTCCCGCACTCGAGATCCTCGACCAGATCCGCCGGGTCGACCTGTTCGCGACGCTCGTCGCCGAGGACACCTATTCGGTCGCGTCCGAGATCCACGATCTCCTGGTGAAGACGCATGCCGCCGACCGCGAGAAGATCGAGCTGATCAAGTCGCTCGTCGCCGAGAACCTCCCGATCGACCGGGTGCTCGGCGTCGCCGGCGAGGCGCTGCCCGGCTGACGGCCCGCCCGGATGCCGCGGCGGATCGGCTCAGCCGAACCCGATCGGCTCGTTGTCGATGAGGCGGGTCGGTCCGAAGCGCACCGCGAGCGACAGCAGCGCCGGCGCGCCGACCGCGTCGAGCTCGGTGAGCGTCTCCGCATCCGCGACCGACACGTAGTCGACGTCGGCCAGCGCCTCCGATGCGAGGACGTCGCGCATGATCGCCCGGAGGCGCTCGCCCGATCGCTCGCCCCCGGCCCACGCGTCGCGCGCCGCGACGAGCGCGCGGTGGAGGACGGGAGCGGCGGCACGTTCCTCGGCCGACAGGTGGACGTTCCGACTCGAGAGCGCGAGCCCGTCGGACTCGCGGACGGTGGGGCACGCGATCACCTCGGTGGGCAACGCGAGGTCGCGTGCCATCGCCCGGATGACCATGACCTGCTGGGCGTCCTTCTGGCCGAAGTACGCGCGCTCCGCGCCGACGAGGGCGAACAGGATCGCGACGACCGTCGCGACGCCGTCGAAGTGCCCGGGCCGCGCCGCGCCCTCGAGCGGTGCCGCGATGGCCCCGACATGGACGGTCGTGTCGAAGCCCTCGGGATACACCTCGTCGACGGGCGGGGCGAAGACGAGGTCGACGCCTTCCTGTTCGCAGATCGCGAGATCACGCTCCTCCGCGCGCGGGTAGCGCGTGTAGTCGGCCGCCTCGTCGAACTGGCGCGGGTTCACGAAGATCGTCGCGATCGACGTCGCGTTGTCCGTACGAGCCCGGCGGAGGAGCGCGCGGTGCCCGTCGTGCAGCCAGCCCATCGTCGGGACGAGACCGAGCGGCCGCCCCGACCCGGCGAGCGCCGCGCGCAGCTCCGAACGCGTGCGGAGGACGCGCGTCAACGGCTCAGAGGTCGCGGTCGAGCGGGATGCCCGCGCTTGCCCGGTCGGCTCGCGTGCCGGCCCGCGACGCGTCGCTGGCCGCGGCCGGCGCGTCGTCCGCGCCGAGACCGAGGACGTCGGCGAGGACCGCGTCCTCCATCCGCGTCGACTCGTCCGGTCCCGGGAACGTCCCCGCGGCGACGTCCGCGAGGTACGAGCGCGCCGCGCCCGCGATCGCCTCGCGCACCGCCGCGTACGGCCGTGCGTGGCGCGGGACGAAGTCGCCGAGGCCGATGAGGTCGGTCACGACCTGGACCTGGCCCGAGCATCCGGCCCCCGCCCCGATGCCGATCGTCGGGATCCGGAGACGCTCGCTGATCGCCGCGGCGAGCTGCTCGGGGACGAGCTCGAGGACGATCGAGAACGCGCCGGCCTCCTGGATCGCGAGCGCGTCCGCGAGGAGCGCCCGCGCCTGCTCTCGGGTCTTGCCCTGGACGCGGACCTTGCCGATCTGGTTGATCGACTGGGGCGTGAGCCCGATGTGGCCCTGCACCGCGATGCCGGCCTTCGCGAGCGTCTCGACGATCGCCGCGCTCCGCCGTCCGCCCTCGATCTTCACCGCCTGCGCGCCGCCCTCGCGCAGGAACCGGCCCGCGTTCGCGAGCGCGTCCTTCGGGGTCGCGTAGGACAGGAACGGCATGTCGCCGATGACGAGCGCGCGACGCGCGGCACGGGTCACCGCCCGCGTGTGGTGGAGCATGTCGTCCATCGTCACCTGGACGGTCGTGTCGTAGCCGAGCATCACCTGGCCGAGCGAGTCGCCGACGAGGAGGAGCGGGATGCCGGCCTCGTCGAGGATCCGCGCGGTCGGGTAGTCGTAGGCGGTGAGCATCGCGATCCGCTCGCCGTCGGCGTGCATCCGGGCCACATCGCTGACGGTCAGGCGGCGGGCAGGGGCGCTCGCGGCCGCCGACGCGGGGGTGGCGGACCCGGCGCTCCCAGGGTTCGACGGATCGGTGCTCATCGCGGGGACTCCTGTTCGATCGATCCAGTCTGCTCCGCCGCGTCGCGCTCGTCCAATGCCCGGACGATGCGATCGAGGATCCGATCGGCGACCTCGCGCTTCGGGAGCAGTGGCAGCGCATCGGTCCCGCCGTCCTTGTCGAACAGCGTGACGCGGTTCGTCTCCGTGCCGAAGCCCGAGCCGGGCTCGGCGACGTCGTTCGCGACGAGGAGGTCGAGGCCCTTGCGCCGGAGCTTGTCCGCGGCCCGGTCGAAACCGCCGGTCTCGGCGGCGAATCCGACGACGACAGGGCGCGGCACGAGGGAACGACGCGTCGACTCCCCGGCGCTGTCGAGCCCGCGCGCGATGCGCACGACCTCGGCGACGACGTCGGGGGTCGGCACGAGCTCGAGCGTCACGCCCTCGCCGCGGGTCAACTTCGACTCGGTGGGCGCCGCCGGCGCGAAGTCCGCGACCGCGGCGGCCATGACGAGCGCGTCGAAGCCGGACCGGCCGTCGCCCCCTCCGAGGGTGGACAGGAGAGCCGCACGGAGCTGGGCCGTCGTCTCGACGGTGACGATCTCGGCGTCGTGCGGCGGGTCCACCGTGATCGCCGCGGCGATCAGTGTCACGCGGGCGCCGCGGGCGAGCGCAGCCTCGGCCACGGCGATCCCCATCCGACCCGACGAGCGGTTCCCGACGAACCGCACGGGATCGATCGGCTCGCGCGTGCCGCCTGCGGTGACGACGACATGCCGGCCGGCAAGGTCGGCGGAGCGCGGGGCCGCGACACGGGCCGGTCGCGCGGCCGGGTCGGCGGCGCGGATCGGGCGGTCGCCGACGGCCGCGACGACCGCGTCGACGATCGTGGGCAGTGCCGCGAGGCGCCCGACACCGGTCTGGCCCGAGGCGAGCGGGCCCTCCTCGGGCTC
>JBFKVO010000137.1:0-4447 GCA_041639095.1 Candidatus Limnocylindrales bacterium
AGCGATTCGAGTCCCGCCTTCGCGTCCACCTCGGCCTGCACGAGCTCCTCCTCGAGCTCGGACCGGCCGCGAAGCCGGCGATCGATCTCGATGTCGCGAAGCTGCTGCTGGCGCGCGAAGCCGAGCGCCGCCTTGCGCTGGCGCCGTCCGATCAGGGCGAGGACGGCGCCGACGACGACCGCCCCGAGCCCGATCTCGAGCCCGTTCGGGATCGTCACGAGCTGGAGCTGGGTGACCGCCGCCAGCCCCGCTCCACCAAGGACCGCGACCGCGGCGGCGACGGCCGTCGGGCGCCACGCGCTCGGCTTCGGGGCCTCCACCTCGTAGTGGACCTCGATCTCCCCGGCGAGCATCCCGCGCAGCTCGCGGGTCCGGCCGTCGAGGGCGCGAAGCCGCTCGACCGCCGGCCGCAGCACGCCGAGCGGCGTCGGCGACGGATGGGTCTCCGCCAGTCCGGCGAGCTCATCGCGGACCTGGACCGCCTGGCGGTAGCGCTCGAAGCGTTCCTGTGCGGCGTCACGCTCCGCGCTGAGCCGCTCCGCCTGGCGAGCCTTCTCGAGGAGGGATCGCCGCTCGCGCAGGACGGCCTCGGACTCGCGCCGGCGCTCGCGTGCCGCCGCAGCGGCATCGCGATCGCGCTCGAGCTGCGCGAGCGCGAGCTCCCCCTTCTCGACCGCGGCGGCCGACTCGGCCACGTTCGCCTCGGCGACCTTGAGACGGCCGGGGTTCTTGTCGCCCTTCGTATTCAGCTCGAACAGCGCTTTCTGAAGCGCCTTGCGCGCTCGCGACGTGCCGCGGTCGGCACCGGAGATCGACGCCTGGAGGCGGTCACGCAGGGCGGACTCGTCGCGGGCGAGGTCGGCGAGCTCGTGGTGGCGGACCGACGCCGTGGACCGGAAGAACGCCTCCGACGGGATCCCGGTGAGCTCGGCGAGGACCTGGTCGGCGAGGGCGGGGTCGCTGATCGACTGGCCGTCGTACTCGAGGAGGACCGTGCCCTTGGCACCGAGGAAGGACTTCCGGACCGTGCCGGTCTTCGTCCCCTCCTCCTCGTCCTGCTCGAAGGTCAGCGTGACGACCGGCCGCGATCCGTCCGGGGCATCCCACGGACGGAGCGCTTCGAGGTCGCCCGCGGCGGACGTCGCGCGCCGCGTCAGGATCAGCTCGAGCGCACGCTGGATCGTCGTCTTCCCGGCCTCGTTCGGCCCGCGCACGACGGTCAGGCCAGGCGCGAACGAGACGTCGAGATCCCTGTACCGGCGCACGTCGTTGAGCTGGAGGCGGGTGATCCTCACAGCGACACCTCGTGGCCCGCCAGCAGGAGGCGGCCGAGCCGCAGGACGTCCCGCATCTCGGCCGCCGCGGTCGCGTCCCCCGCCTGCTCGAGCTCGCCGATCCGCGCCTCCACGTCACGGATGAACGCCCCCGCGATCGTGTCCCGCGAGGGCAGGGCGCCCTCGGTCAGGGGCGGCGTGGACGCATCCCGGACACGCACCTTGAAGAACGCGTCCCGGACCTGGGCCTCGATCTCGTCGACGTCGAGATCGAGCTCGTCCGGACGAACGCCGATGATCCGCACGTCGAGGACGAGATCCGGGTTGGCGCGCCGCCGGAGTTCCTCGATGAGGGCCGGCTGCGATCCTGCCGCGGCCGCATCGATGTCGACATGCTCGAAGGTCGTCCGCCCGACCTGGCGCTCCTCGGCGGTCACGGTGACCTTGCCGTCCGCCGCCCGATCGAGCGTCACGAGGAGGACCTTGCCGGCCCGGTCCTGGTCGAGCGCGACCGGCTCCGGCGCGCCGGCGTAGGCGTAGGTCACGCTCCCCGCCGAGCCGCGCTGGGTCGAGTGCCAGTGCCCGAGCGCGAGGTAGTGGAGGCCCGTGGCAGCGATCTCCTCCTTCGTGATGACGACCTCGTCGCCGTCGGTCTTCCCGGCGATCGCGATCGATCCGTGGACGAGGCCGATCTTCCAGGTGGCGCGCTGGTCGGCCGCGGCATCGAGACCCGCGAGTGGCGAGCTCGGTGCGCGCTTCGTCGCGAAGACCCGCCCGTACACCACCGCGTCGAGTCCCTCGAGGTGGATGTCGGGATGGCCCGGGTCGAGGATGACCACCAGGTCGTCGTCGGGCGCGCTGCCGGCGAGCGCCTTCAGGTCGTACGCGCGATAGATCGACGAGCGGTCGAAGACGTCGTGGGTGCCCGGGATGATGACCGTGCGGATCGTCGCTGTCGCGAGGCGCTTGAGCTCCGCGGCGACCCGCTCGACCGAGCGGCGCGGCTGCGTGTTCGAGTCGAACAGGTCGCCCGCGATGAGGACGAGGTCCACCTTCTCCTCGAGCGCGAGGTCCACGGTCGCCTTGAACGCCGCGAACTGTCGGTCGCGCTGCGCCGCCGCCCGGTCACCCATGTCGGCGTGTCGAGCCCCAAGGTGGACGTCGGCGGTGTGGACGAGTCGGAGCATCCCGCGGGCTTGCCTCCCTGTCCTCGTAGCGACCGGTCGAGGCGGGCGGGCCGGCGCCGCCGGAGGCGTCAGCCGCCGGGTGTCCGAGCGAGCGAGGCGCCCCCCTTGGCTCCTCGCTCGCCGCCTCGAATCTCGGCCGCCATTGTGACAGGTCGGCTGTCACGATGGCAGACCGGTAAGGAGCCGTTGCCGGCCGCGTCTTGCGTCCGCCGTCCTTGCTCGGGGGGACGCGTTCCGGCCCGATTCCCGGGACCCGTGTATCCTGCCCCTCAACGTTCAACCGGTGCGCCCCGACAGGGATCGAACATCGGCACCTGGGTCGCGTGGCACCCGGCAACTCCCGCCCTCCACTCGTCCCATCCGCCGCTTCCCTGGCGCCGCACCTCGGCCTCGCGCTCAGGGAGAGTGACATGACGTACGTGGATCGGACCCTTTCGTGCGTGGATTGCGGCGTGGAGTTCATCCACTCGGCCGCCGACCAGGAGTTCTACGCACAGCGAGGGTTTGCGTCGGATCCGAAGCGCTGCACCAGCTGCCGGGCAAGCCGGCGGATGGCGCGCGACAGCGGGGACGACCTCCGCGACATCGGCGGGCCACGCGGCTACGACCGCGGTGAGCGCCCGATGCGCGAGTACTTCGCTGTCATCTGCTCCGAATGCGGGAACCAGGCGCAGGTGCCGTTCAAGCCGCGGATGGACCGGCCGGTCTACTGCTCGGACTGCTTCAGGAAGATCAAGCCCGACTGAGTCGCCTCGTCGTCGCTGCCGGCGGCGACCGCTCAGATGCGGAACGTCTCCCCGCGCCGGTAGCGTTCGCGGTGGCGGCCGTGCCAGACCGTGACGCGGCCGCGCCCGTAGACGCGCATCGCCCCCTCGCGGCCCGCGACGGCCGTGTCGCGATCGATCCCGAGCACGACCGAGCCGCGCGAGGCGAGGAGCGCGAGCGCCGCCATGACCGGCTCCGGCCGCGCATCGTAGGCGGGCAGGACGACGACGCCCGGCAGCAGCTGGAGCGCGTCCACCCAGCGGATCGGGTTCGGCAGCAGCCGCCGTCGCAGCACCGGCTGCCGCTGCCCGAGGAGGAGCGCGCCGCTCGCGCAGCCGACGACGATCGCGCCTCGCCGGTGACCTGCGACGACCGCGTCGCCGACCGGCGACGCGACGATCGCGCGGCTCAGGGCCCCGCGTGGCCCGCCCGCCAGGTACACGATGTCGGCTTCGCCGATCGCCTGGACCGAGGCGTCGAGCGACTCAGCCTCGCCGCCCGGCGAGCGCGGGTCCGTGACGGAGACCGACTCGACCTCGGCGCCGAGCGAGCGGAACCGCTCGAGGCTCGCGGCCTGCGGCCAGCCGGCAGCATCGTCGTCCAGCGCGCCGAGCACGACGATGGCGACCCGTGGCCGCTCGCGGCCGCACGCCGCGACAAGGTCGCGGTCCAGGTCTGCGAGGGACGGCGCGGACTCGTCGGTACCCACGAGCCCTACGGGACCGGGCATCCCGCGCAGTCTACCGAGCCGGCCCGACGGACGACGCCGGGGGCCATGCTCGCGCGCGTCGCCCCCCGCCGCGGTGACGGCCGCCCGTACACTGCGCGGATGACCGCCGTCCCGCCCGACGTCGCCGCGACGGCGGGCGCACATGCCCTCGGCCCCGGCCGACGCCGCGATCCCATGAGGGCGCCGTCGCCATGAGCGCCTCCGAGCCCGTGAGCGCCGCATCGGCGCCGATGACGGCGAACGAGCGCTGGACGATGTTCGCGGCGATCCTCGGGTCGGCGGTCGTGTTCCTCGACGGCACGATCGTCAACGTCGCGCTGCCAAGGATCGGTCGCGAGCTGCCCGCCGACCTGGTGTCCGTCCTCGAGGGGCAGACGTACGTCGCGTCGGGCTATCTCGCGACGCTCGCCGCGCTCCTCATCCTCGCCGGCGCGCTCGGCGACTTCTACGGGCGCCGACGGGTGTTCCTCCTGGGTCTCGTCGGGTTCGGG
>JBFKVO010000138.1:0-4438 GCA_041639095.1 Candidatus Limnocylindrales bacterium
GAGCAAGCGGAAGAGCCAGACCGCCGTCCGCGCCTACCTCGACGAGGGATTCCTGCCCGAGGCGATCGTCAACTACCTCGCGTTCCTCGGCTGGTCGCCGGGCACCGAGGAGGAGATCTTCTCGCTCGCCGAGCTCGAGCGGCGCTTCGACCTCGACGCGGTCCAGAAGGGCGGCGCGGTCTTCGATCGCGAACGCCTGCTCTGGCTCAACGGCCAGTGGATCCGCCGGCTCGACGCGGACGAGCTGGTCGATCGACTCCGGCCGTTCCTCGCCGCCGAGCTGGACGCCGGGCGGATCGACCGGCTGCCGACCGACGACGAGGTGCGCGCGCTCGTGCCGATCGTCCAGGAGCGGCTGCCCACCCTCGGCGCGATCGGCGACCTCGTCGGGTTCCTGTTCACCGACCGGATCGAGCACGACCCTGCGACGCTCGTCCCCAAGCGCTGGGATGCCGCGACCACCGCCGAGGGCCTGCGGGCGGCCCGTGCGGCGATCGAGCGGCTCGGCGAGGTCAGCTTCGAGGCGGACGAGCTCGAACCGCCGCTTCGGGCGCTCGTCGCGGAGCGCGGCTGGAAGGCCGGCGACCTGTTCATGGCGATCCGCGTGGCGACCACCGGACGGACCGCGACGCCGCCGCTGTTCGACACGCTCGTCGCCCTGGGGCGCGAGCGGACGCTCGCCCGGCTGGACGCGGCGATCGCTCGTGTCGACGGGTCCGGGCCGGCCGCGGGATCGGCCGAGGAGGAGGCGACATGACCCGCGACGACGTCCAGGCATGGCTCGACCGCTACGTGGCCGCGTGGCGCTCCTACGACCCGGTCCAGATCGGAGCCCTCTTCGCCGACGCCGCCGAGTACCGCTACCACCCGTGGGACGAGCCGGTTCGGGGGCGCGACGCGGTCGTGCGCAGCTGGACGGAGCCCGACGGCGGCGCGAGCGAGCGCGACGCGCCGGACACCTACGACGGCGCCTATGAGCCGTGGATCGTCGATGGGCCACGCGCGGTCGCGACCGGGATCAGCACGTACTGGACGGACGCGACCCGGACGACCGTCTCGAGCACGTACCGGAACGTCTTCCTGCTCGCGTTCGATGGCGAGGGCCGCTGCACCGCGTTCACCGAGTGGTTCATGCAGGTCCCGCCACAGAGCTGAGCGCGCTCGGGCCCCAGAACCCGCGACGGGTGCGGCAGAGTAGCATCAGGGCATGCAGCCGGAACGTGTCACCGGCGAGCGTCGTCCCGTCACCGTCTTCTTCGTCGACGTCGTCGGGTCGACGAGCCTCGCCGAGCGGATGGACCCCGAGGACTGGGCGTCGACGATGGAGCGGGCGATGAGCGTGATGTCCGCGGCCGTCGAGCGGTACGACGGGTGGGTCGCGACGCACACCGGCGACGGGTTCATGGCCTTCTTCGGGCTCCCTGTCGCCCACGAGGACGACCCGTCCCGCGCCGTCAGCGCCGCCATCGACACGGTCGCCGCGGTCCGCGCGTTCGGCGACGACCTGCGACGCGACGGGATCGACTTCCAGGTCCGGATCGGGATCAACACCGGCGAGGTCGTCGCCCGCGAGGCCGCCGAGTCCGCCACGGGCGGGGCGCGGATGTACGGCGATGCGGTGAACGTCGCCGCGCGGATGCAGGCGGAGGCTCCGCCCGGCGGGATCCTCATCACGGAGGACACGTACGCGCGCCTCCCGACGGGCGTCGACGTACGCCGGGTCGGGCCGGTCGAGGCACGCGGCAAGGCGCAGGCCGTCGTCGCATACGAGGTCGTCGGGCGCACGGCCGTCCTTCGCCCGGTCCGTGGGCTGAGCGGTCTGTCGAGCCCGATGGTCGGTCGCGACGCGGAGCTCGCGGACCTCGTCGCGCTCCTTGCGCAGGTCCGCTCCGGGCTCGGCCGGACGGCGCTCGTGATCGGTGAGCCCGGGATCGGCAAGTCGCGGCTCCTCCACGAGCTCGCCGACCGGGCACGCGCCGAGGACCTGCGATGGGTCGAGGCTCGAACGGTCAGCTACGGACGGAACGCGCCGCTCCACCTCGTCGTCGACCTCGTTCGCGCGCTCGTGGGTCTGCCCGACCCACTCGAGTCGATCCCGGTCGAGGACGCGGCCGCACGTCTCGACGGGGGGATCCGGGACCTCGTCGGATTCGAGGCGGACGAGGTCGCGCCCTTGCTCCGCCACCTCCTCGGGTTGCCACTCGACACGGCCGATGCGGAGCGGATCGCCCGGCTGGAACCGCGGACGCTCCAGCTCAAGTACGCGGAAGCCCTCACCGCGGCCATCTCGGGTGCGGCGGCGCACGAGCCCGTGGCGATCGTCTGCGACGACATCCACTGGGCGGACGACGCGTCGGTGAGCCTCCTCCAGCAGCTCCTCCCCGCGATCGGCGGGCGACGGGTCCTGCTCATCCTCGCGAGCCGCCCCGACCGCGACGCGCCCGGCTGGCGGCTCGCGACGGCCGCCGGGGACGTGTTCGGTGACGCGCTCGTCGACGTGCGGCTCGGCCCGCTGTCCGTCGCCGACGGGCGTGCGCTCGTCGCGAACCTCCTCGAGATCGAGTCGCTGCCGGAGGCGACGCGCCACGCGATCCTCGAACGGGCGGAGGGCAATCCGCTGTTCACGGAGGAGATCATCCGGATGCTCATCGATCGCGGCGCGATCGTCGAACAGGACGACCGCTGGCAGGCGACCGCGGCCGTCGCGGACATCGAGATCCCCGACACGCTGCACGGGCTCCTCCTGGCACGGATCGATCGCCTGCCGGCCGACGCACGCCGTGTCCTCCGCGTCGCGTCCGTGATCGGTCGCACGTTCCCCGTGGCCGTCCTCGAGCGGATCACGGAGCCGACGTGAGCGCCACGCCCGGCACCGACACCGTCCGCGCGCTCGGGCTTCTCGAGGGCGCCGGCCTCATCGCGCTGGCGGCGACGGAGCCCGAGCTCGAGTACCTCTTCCGGCACGTCCTCATCCAGGACGCGGCGTACGAGTCCCTGCTCCGGCAGGAGCGCCGCGAGCTGCACGCGCGGGTCGCCGACGCGCTCCTCGCCCTCTACTCGGACCACCGCGACGATCTTGCGCCGATCCTCGCCCATCACTTCGAGCGAGCCGAGGATGCTCCGCATGCGATCGAGTTCCTGACCATCGCCGCGCAGCAGGCGCGCGTCAGGTTCGCTCGCCACGAAGCCGTCGCGTTCGCGCAGCGGGCCCTCGATCTCCTCGCGGCCGGGGGGGACGACAGCGTGGACACGCGACGGCTGCGGGTCGAGCTGGGCTTCGTCCTGACCGAGGCCGGCGCCGACTTCCTCCCGCTCGGTGAGCACCTGGAGATCCTCCACCGGCTCATCGCGGACGCGGAGGCTCTCGGCGACGTCGAGGCGCAGGCGCGGGCGTATCTCTACGTCGCGCTCGCGCGCGCCGCCGGCGGCGATCAATACCATCGGAGCGAGGAGTTCGCGCGCGCCCTCGCGCGGACCGCGGAACTTGCCGAGGAGAGCGGTTCCCCGGCGCTCGTCGGTCAGGCGATGGCCGCGACGGCCGAGGCCCGGATCTCGGCGGCCGAATTCCGCCCGGGGATCGAGCTGATGGAACGGGCCATCCCGATGCTCGTCGAGGCGGGCCTCCTGTACCGGGCCTCGATGGCGGCCGGCCAGCTGGCGTCCGCGTACGGCCACGTGGGCGAGTTCGATCAGGCCGTGGCCTGGACAGATCGCGCGTTCGCCCTCGGCGAGGAGAGCCGTGATCCCAATGCGACGCTGGGCGCCGACCTCGTCCGTGGGATCGTCGAGGGACTTCGCGGCGACCCGACGGCGGCGATCGAGTACGCGAGCCGCGCAGCGGCTGCAGCCGAGCGCGTGGACAACAAGTCGTGTGCGATGGTCGCCCACAGCGTCATCGGCGAGGAGCGCCTGAAGCGCGGCGAGCCGGAGCAGGCGGCGATCGCGTTCGAGACGAGCGCCGACCTCGCGGAGTTCTGCCAGTTCATGCCCGTTCGGATCGAGCAGACGCACATCCTCCTCCAGGCCGCTCGGGCGCGCGCCGGCGTCGGGCGGGTCGAGTTCGAGCGCTACGAGCGCGCGCTGGAGCTTGCCCGCCACGTCGGTGATCGACTCGCGGAGGGCGAACTCTACCGCCAGCGTGCCGAAGACCGGGTCCACGCCGGGCAGCTTGAGGCCGCGCGCGCCGACCTCGCGCGGAGTGCCGAGATCTTCGCGGAGATCGGCGCCGAGCCGAACCTCCGCCAGGCCCGCGAGCGCGAGGCCACGGTCGCCGGCCGGGCCTGAGCGCAAGGGTCCGCACCCGCGGTCGGCGCACGACCGGACCCTAGAGCACGCGGCTGAGGACCTCCCACGAGAGCCACGCCACCGCGCCCGACGCCGGGATCGTGAGGATCCAGGCCGTCACGATGTTGCCGGCGACGCCCCAGCGGACGGCCGA
>JBFKVO010000139.1:0-4430 GCA_041639095.1 Candidatus Limnocylindrales bacterium
GCCGCCCGCGGGCTGGACGACCGCTCGGACCTCCACGCACCGGCGACGTTCCGGGCGGCGCTCGGTCATGGAGACCCGGCGACCCTCGTCCTCGACGGCGAGGTCGGGCCGATCGGCGAGACGGCTCCACCGAGGCCGGATCCGCAGGCATCGCTCGCGGCCGAGCGCGATCGCCGAGCCGGCCTCATGGCCCGCGCCGGCCTCGACGCCGCATCCGAGCCGGCGCTCGCCGAACTCGTCGTCGCCGCGGACCAGTTCCTCGTCCGGCGCTCGATCCCCGACCCCGAGGGCGGGCCGCCGATCGACGGACGATCGGTGATCGCCGGCTACCCGTGGTTCAACGACTGGGGTCGGGACACGATGATCGCCCTCTCCGGGCTGACGCTCGCGACCGGCCGTGCCGATGAAGGGGCGACGATCCTGCGCTCGTTCGCGCGGTTCGCGCGCGACGGCCTCCTCCCGAACAACTTCCCCGACCGCGCCGACGAGATCCCCGAATACCACACGGCCGATGCCCCGCTCTGGTACCCGGTCGCGCTCCACCGGCACGTCGTCGCGACGGGCGACGAGGCGCTCGTCGACGAGCTCCTCCCGACCATGCGGGCGATCCTCGATCGGCACGTGACGGGGACACGCTTCGGGATCGGGATGGACCCGGCCGACGGCCTCCTGCGCGCCGGCGCCGAGGGATACCAGCTCACGTGGATGGACGCGAAGGTCGACGACTGGGTCGTCACGCCGCGGCGCGGGAAGCCGGTCGAGATCCAGGCGCTGTGGGCGAACGCGCTGCGGCTCGTGAGCGACTGGCTCCTCGCGCGCGGCGACCCCGAGGAGGTCGGCGCCGTCTACCGTGCCCTCGCCGATCGCGCCGCACTGTCGTTCCGGCGCCGATTCTGGCGTCCGGACCTCGGGTACCTTCTCGACGTCGTGGACGGGCCGGACGGCGACGAGCCGGCACTCCGGCCGAACCAGCTGTTCGCGATCTCGCTCCCCCATCCGCTCATCGACGGCGACGAGGCGGCGGCCGTCGTCGCCGCCTGCCGCAGCGCGCTCGCGACGGCGGTCGGCCTCCGCTCGCTCGCTCCCGCGGACCCGGCGTACCGGCGCTCGTTCCAGGGGGACCGATGGACCCGCGACGGCGCCTATCACCAGGGGACGATCTGGTCGTGGCTCCTCGGGCCCTACGCCGAGGCCGTCGCCCGGACCACCGGCGACCCGGCGGCCGGCCTCACGACGCTTCGCCCTGTCCTCGACCATCTCGCGGACGCCGGCCTCGGCTCGATCAGCGAGATCTTCGAGCCCGAGCCGCCGTTCCTCCCGCGCGGCTGCATCGCCCAGGCGTGGAGCGTGGCCGAGGTCCTCCGCGTCTGGCGCGACCTCGCGCCGTGGAGTGGCGCCGCGCGCGTCGAGGCGCCACGGACCGCCACGGGATCGCCGGTCAGCCCCGGAACAGGGTGAGGCCGGCGACCCACAGCGTCATCAGCGCGCCGATCGCCGACATGGCCGCGAGGAAGCCTTCGCCGCCGACGAACGCCGCGGCCGCGACGCCGCCGAACATCACGGCGATGACGACGGCGACGAACGCCATCCCGATCCGCTCGACGAGCGGACGCCCGCCGTCGCGTCGAGGGTCACGGCCTCCGTTCCCGCCCGCGTCGTCGGTCACCCGTCCACCCCGAAGAACGTGCGCAGGAACCGGCCCGCCAGCGGCGCCGCCCGCTCGCCCCCGCGGCCACCCTGCTCGACGACGACGGCGATCGCGATCGTCGGCGCATCGGCCGGCGCGAACCCGATGAACCACGAGTGCGGCTCGCCGGTTCCGCCGAGCTCTGCCGTGCCGGACTTCCCGGCCGTCCGGATCCCCGGCACGGCCGCGCCCGTCGTGAACTGGCGGCCGAGGCGACCCTCGACGGCCCGGACGAGCGCTTCGGTGATCGTCGCCGCCGTGCCGCTGTCGATGACGCGGCGGACCGTCACCGGATCGACCGTCCGCGTCCCGGTCTCGCTCCGGAACCGGGTGACGAGGCGCGGCCGCATGAGGACGCCGTCGTTCGCGACCGTCGCGGCGACGAGGGCCATCTGGAGCGGCGTCACGAGCGTCTCGGCCTGCCCATAGGCGGCATTGGCGAGCTCGACGTCGTCGGTGAACCCGCCACCGGGTCCGGAGCTGTCGCCGGTGACCTGCGAGACCGCCGTGGGCAGGTCGAACGGAAGGGGGCTCTCGAATCCGAGCCGGCGGGCATAGTCCACGAGGGTGGCGCCGCCCGTGTCGAGCCCCGCACGTGCGTACCAGATGTTGCAGGACACCTCGGTCGCCTCCGCGAAGTCGAGCGCGCGCCGCCCGGTCGCCTCGTGGTGGCCGTCGCGGACCCGGAAGCCCTGCACGAGGAGCCCGTCGATCTCGGCCTGCGGCTGCTCCGCGTAGGTCGTGGCCGCGTCCACGGATCCCGACCCGAGCGCGGCCATCGCCGTCACGGCCTTGAACACCGAGCCCGGCACGTAGCGGCCCTGGGTCGCGCGCGGGAGGAGCGGTCGCGACGGGTCTTCCTGGAGCGCTGCGAACGCCGCGCGGGACGTCGCCGGGTCGGCGACCGCGTTCGCGTCGAAGGTCGGCGTGCTCGCGAGGGCGAGGATGTCACCGGTCCGCGGGTCGATCGCGACGACCGCACCGCGGTCGGCGCCGAGGAGCTCCACCGCGCGGCGCTGGAGCGCCAGCGACAGCGTCGTCGTGAGCTCCTGGGGATCCGCGCCGCGGGTCTGGAACTTGCGCAGCAGGTCGCGCACCGGGTCGGGGTCGAGGAGTCCGACGAGCTGCGCCTCGTAGGCGCGTTCGAGCCCCGCGGATCCGAACGCGCGCGACGCGTACCCGAGCACGCCGCTGAGCGACTGGTGGGCATACACGCGGAACGGATCGCCGTTCCCGTCGAGCTTGTTCGACGCGAGCACCGTGCCGTCCCGGTCGAGGATCCTCCCGCGCGGGACGGAGCGTGCCGCCGCGATGACTGCGGGGTTGTCGGGTCGGGCGACGAGCTCGGCGGCCTGGATCACCTGCCAGTAGCCGGCGCCGGCGGCGAGCGTCGCGAAGGCGACCGTCAGGATCAACCCGGTCCGCGCGATCCGGGGTCCGAGGGGGCGGATGCGCGGACGTGGGCGCGGCGTCGGGGTGCGCATCGCGTCGCTCACGGGGACTCCGTCGATCGCTGCGCGGCGATGGGCGGTCGCCGGGCCGCGGATCGGTTCGGCGCCCGGACCTCGCGGTCCGAGAGCGCAAGGAGCATCCCGACGACGAGGCCGTTCGCGAGGAGCGACGAGCCGCCGTAGCTGACGAACGGCAGCGTGATCCCCGTGAGGGGGATGAGCTTGAGGTTGCCCGCCGCGATGATGAACGCCTGCACGCCGACGACGAGCGACAGCCCGGTCGCGAGCAGCGCCTGGAAGTCGTCGCGCGCCGACGCGGCGATCCGGAGCCCGCGCTCGATGACGACGAGGTACAGCCCGAGGATCGCGAGCACCCCGATGAGCCCGAGCTCCTCGCCGAGCGCCGCGAGCGGGAAGTCGGTGTGGATCGCCGGGATCGGGAGCCGGCCACCCACCGTCGGCAGCCCGTTGCCGAGACCCGTCCCGAGGAGGCCGCCGCGCGCGAACGCCTCGAGCGCCTGCACGACCTGGTAGCCGGCACCCGACGCGTCGGCGAACGGGTCGAGCCAGATGTCGATCCGGGTCCGGATGTGCCCGAACGTACGCGACAGGACCGCCGCCCCGCCGACGAACAGCCCGACCCCGAGGACGACGAAGCTCGCGCGCGCCGTCGCGACGTACAGGAGGAGGAGGAACACCGCGTAGAACAGGAGCGCGGCGCCGAGGTCGCGCTGGACGACGACGACCGCGAGCGCGATCGCCCACATCGCGGCCATCGGCGCGAGGTACGGGACCGGCGGCAGCCGGAGCGGCCCCACGCGCATCGATTCGCCCTCGAGGAGGGGGCGGTTCTCGGCGAGGTACCCGGCGAGGAAGACGACGAGGATCCCCTTCAGGAACTCGGACGGCTGGCCGCTGAACGGGCCGATCGCGAGGCTGAGGCGCTGCCCGTTCACCTCGGTGCCGAACACGAACGTGAGCGCGAGGAGCGCGATCCCGCCCGCGGCCCACGTGTACTTGTACAGCCGCAGCCACGCATCGCTGCGGACGAACGTCGCGACGATGGCGACGGCGCCGATGGAAAGCGCGAGCCACAGCGCCTGGGTGCCGGCGAGTCCGATCGACCCACCCGCGAGCCCCTGCGGCAGGCGTTCCATCAGCAGGAGGCTGATCCCGCCGAGCATCGCGACCGCGGGCAGGAGGACCTGGTCGAGCGCGCGGCCCGACAGGATGAGCAGGACGTGCGCGGCCAGGATGACGCCGAGGTACCCGGCGAGCCGCTCCGCACCGGC
>JBFKVO010000140.1:0-4425 GCA_041639095.1 Candidatus Limnocylindrales bacterium
CTCGAGCGGCACTACCGCGACGTCCAGGACCTCGAGTTCACGATCGAGCGCGGGCGCCTGTACATGCTTCAGACACGGTCGGCGAAGCGCACCGCCGCCGCTGCCGTGCGGATCGCCGTCGACATGGTCGAGGAGGGCCTGATCACGACGGAGGAGGCGATCGCGCGGATCGACCCGACCCAGGTCGACCAGCTCCTCCGCGATCAGTTCGACGCCGCGGCCCGGTCGAAGGCGACCCGGATCGCGAAAGGACTCAATGCGTCACCCGGTGCCGCCGTCGGCAAGGCGGTCTTCGACGCCGACACGGCCGTCGAGTGGGTCGGCCGCGGGGAGCGCGTGGTCCTCGTCCGGATCGAGACCTCGCCCGACGACTTCCACGGCATGGCCGTCGCGCAGGGCATCCTGACCGCCCGTGGCGGGGCGACCTCGCACGCCGCCGTCGTCGCGCGCCAGATCGGCAAGCCGTGCGTCGCGGGCTGCTCCGAGCTCCTCGTGGACTACGGGAAGCGGAAGGCCATCGCGAACGGGGTGACGTTCAGCGAGGGCGACGACATCAGCCTGGACGGCACGACCGGCGAGGTCTTCGTCGGGGCGCTCCCGACCGTGTCCGCGCGATTCGAGGACCAGCCCGAGCTCCAGCGGATCCTCGGCTGGGCCGACGAGATCCGCCGGATGGAGGTCTGGACGAACGCCGACAAGCCCGAGGAGGCCGCCCAGGCGCGCGGCTACGGCGCGCAGGGCATCGGCCTCTGCCGCACGGAGCACATGGTCCGCGAGGGCGATCGGCTCGAGATCGTCCGCGCCGCGATCCTCGTCGCGAACGTCGCGACTCGGGCGAAGGCGAGGCAGGCTGCCGGTGACGAGATCGGCGAGGACGAGGCGGAGGCGCTCGCGACGTTCGACGCGGCGATGGCCAAGCTCGAGAAGCTCCAGCAGGGCGACTTCGAGGGGATCTTCCGCGCGATGGACGGCCTCCCGGTCGTCGTCCGGCTCATCGACCCGCCGCTCCACGAGTTCCTCCCGAACCTCGAGGAGCAGCTCGTCAAGGTCACGAAGGCGGGCGACGCCGCCACCGAGGAGGACCGCGAGCTCCTCGCGACGATCCAGTCGATGCACGAGCAGAACCCGATGCTCGGGCTCCGGGGCTGCCGGCTGGGGATCCTCTTCCCCGACTTCGTCAAGATCCAGACCCGGGCGATCCTGAACGCCGAGATCGCGGTCAAGAAGGCCGGCGGCAAGCCGAAGGCGAAGATCATGATCCCGCTCGTCGGTCACGTGAACGAGCTCGCGCGGACGAAGGAGATCCTCGAGGCGGAGGCCCTCGCCGTCGAGGAGCGCGCCGGGGTCGAGGTCGACTTCGCGTTCGGGACGATGATCGAGGTGCCTCGCGGTGCGCTGACCGCGGACGAGATCGCCGAGCACGCCGCGTTCTTCAGCTTCGGCACGAACGACCTGACCCAGATGACGTTCGGGTACAGCCGCGACGACGCCGAGGGCAGCTTCCTGCTCACGTACGTCGAGGAGAAGATCCTCCCGTACAACCCGTTCCAGACCCTCGACGACGCGGTCGCCGGCCTCATGAAGGTCGCGGTCGAGAAGGGTCGGGCGACGCGACCGGACATCGAGCTCGGGATCTGCGGCGAGCACGGCGGCGACCCCGAGTCGATCGCGAAGTGCGAGCGGTTGGGCCTCGACTACGTGTCGTGCTCGCCGTTCCGCGTTCCCGTCGCACGACTCGCTGCGGCGCAGGCCGTCCTCACGCACGCGGCCGAGCGCGACAAGTAGCGCGAGTCCGCGAGGGGGCGGGCACCGCTCCATCGGCCGGCCGTGACGGAGCGCCGACGGCGATCCGTTCGACGCGGTGTCGGCGCCGTCCTGCTCGACGTCGCGCCGCTCCGCCACGACCGCGACTTCCGCCTGATCTGGGTCGGCCAGGTCGTCTCCGCCGTCGGCACGAACATCACCCGGGTCGCGCTCCCGTTCCAGGTCTTCGTGCTGACCGGCTCGACCCTCGCCGTCGCGGCGCTGACGGCGATCCAGCTCGTGGCGATCCTCGGGTTCTCGGTCGGGGCCGGTCCGCTGGCGGACGCCGTCGACCGGCGCAAGCTGTTGCTCGCGACGCAGAGCGGCCTCGCGGTCTCGAGCCTCGCGCTGGCGATCATCGCGACCGTCCCCGAGCCGCCGCTCGCCCTCGTCCTGACCGTCGCGTTCGTCCACGCCGCGATCGGTGCGGTCGATCAGCCGACGCGCAGCTCCGCGGTGCCGCGGCTCGTGCCGCCCGCTCGGCTGCCGGCGGCGATCGCGCTGAGCCAGCTCAACTTCCAGATCGCCTCGATCGCCGGTCCCGCGATCGGCGGGCTCCTGATCGCATCGTTCGGACTTGCCGCGGCTTATGCCCTCGACGCGGTGTCGTTCACCGCGTCGCTCGTGGCCCTGGTGATGATCCGGCCGCTCCCGCCGCTCATCGATGCCGCCCGCCCGGGTCTCCAGGCGATCCGCGATGGTTTCGCGTTCGTGCGCTCACGGCGCGTCATCCTGTCGACGTTCGCGATCGACCTCAACGCGATGATCTTCGGGATGCCGGCATCGCTGTTCCCCGTGCTCGCCCTGGAGGTGTTCGATACGGGGCCGACCGGGTTCGGGCTGCTCGCGGCCGCCCCCGCCGCCGGAGCGTTCATGGGCGCCGTCACGTCAGGCTGGATCCGTCGCGTGGAACGGATCGGGCTCGCCGTGATCGCCATGGTGAGCGGCTGGGGCGCGGCGATCACCGGATTCGGGATCGCCTGCCTGCTGGCGGCGACCGCGCCGGACGCCATGTTCGCGCTCGCGCTGGCGATGCTCGCGCTCGCGGGTGGCGCCGACGTCCTCGCGGCGGTGTTCCGCGGGACGATCGTGCAGCTGTCCTCGCCCGACCATCTGCGCGGGCGCGTGACGTCGATCAACATGCTCGTCGTGACGAGCGGGCCGCGGATGGGCGACATCGAGGCGGCCGCCGTGGCCACGGTCATCGGACCCGCGCTGTCGGTCCTGTCGGGGGGCGTCCTCTGCCTGGTCGGCGTCGCCGTCGTCGCGCGCCGCTTCCCGGAGCTGGCCGCCCAGCAGCGCTCCCAGCTCGTCGGCCAGGATGCGCGGGCGTGACCGGGCGGCGCCTCAGAACACGATCACCTGGCGCACCACCTCGCCGCGACGCATCCGGTCGAACGCGTCCTCGACCTCATCGATCCCGATCCGGCGGTCCACGAGGCGCTCGATCGGGAGGCGGCCGGCGAGTGCGAGCGCCGCGTACCGAGGGAAGTCGATGACGGGTTCCGCGGAGCCGTAGTTCGAGCCGAGGATCCGCCGCCCACCATCGACGAACGGGAAGACCTCGAACGACGCCCGGGCCCCGAACGGCGTCATCCCGACGAGGACCGCGGTCCCGCCGACCGGCAGCGCCCCGATCGCGAGCTCGACGGTCGACGGCAGGCCGATCGCCTCGAAGCACGCGTCGGGCCCGCCGTCGGTCGCATCGCGGATCGCGGCGATCGTCTCGGCCGGGTCGTCGCCGGCCAGCACGGCGTGGGTGGCTCCGAGCTCGCGCGCCCGGTCCAGCTTCGACTCGACGCGGTCGACCGCGACGATGGTCCGGGCCCCGGCAAGGACTGCGCCCATCACGCACGACATCCCGACGCCGCCGAGGCCGATGACGGCGACCGACGAGCCCGGCGTCACGCCCGCGGTCTTGACGACCGCGCCGACGCCGGTCGTCACGCAGCAGCCGATGAGGGCCGCCGCCGCGGGGTCCAGTCCGGCCGGGATCGGGACCGCGGCAGCAGCCGGCACGACCATCGCCTCGGCCATCGTCGCGATCGCGCAATACGCGAGGACATCCTCGCCGTCGCGGCGGTGGAGGCGAGTGGTGCCGTCGAGCATCCGGTGCCGGTACGACGGGGACTCGGGGCACTCCCAGATGCGACCGGCCCGGCACGATCGGCACGACCCGCACGGGATGAGCCACGCGAGCGCGACCGTGTCGCCTTCTCGCGGGGAGGTGACGCCCGGGCCGGCCGCCTCGACGATGCCCGCCCCCTCGTGGCCCATGACGATCGGTCCCGGCCGCTCCCACTCCCCGTCGCGGACGTGGAGGTCCGAGTGGCAGACGCCGGACGCAAGCATCCGGACCCGGACCTCGCCGGGACCCGGCGGGTCCAGGTGGAGTCGCTCGACCCGGACCGGTGCGCCCGGCCGCTCGAGGACGGCGGCCGCGATCTCGATCCGATCGTTCAGGCGCCGCCCCCGCCGCCCGCGCCCCCTCCGCCGCTGCTGGTGGCCTGCGCCTGCAGTCCGAGGATGCCGCCCGCGGCCATCGCGGCCGCTCCCGCGAGGAACGGGATGAGGCCGATCCAGTCGATCGCGGACACCTCGGAGAACTCGCCGAGGAGCCCA
>JBFKVO010000141.1:0-4407 GCA_041639095.1 Candidatus Limnocylindrales bacterium
AGCTCGCCCTGGTGCATGACGCTGATCCGGTCGGCGAGGTCGAACACGTCGTGGATGTCGTGGCTGATGAGGAAGATCCCGATCCCCTCGTCCTTGAGCTGTGCGACGAGCTCGCGGACCTGGGCCGTCTCGGCCGGTCCGAGCGCGGCCGTGGGCTCGTCCATGATCAGGATCTTCGCGTTGAAGTGGATCGCTCTGGCGATCGCCACGGACTGGCGCTGGCCGCCCGAGAGCGACTTCACCGCGGTCTTGAAGTTCTGGAACTTCGGGTTCAGGCGGCCCATGACCTCGCGCGTCGCGGCCTCCATCGCCGAGTCGTTGAGCGATCCGAACCGCGAGCGCAGCTCGCGGCCGAGGAACATGTTGCCGGCGGCGTCGATGTTGTCCGCGAGCGCGAGCGTCTGGTAGATCGTCTCGATCCCGTAGGTCTTCGCGTCGCGTGGGTTCGCGATCGTGACCCGGCGACCGTTGATGTAGATCTCGCCCGAGTCCGCCGGGTGTGCCCCGGACAGGACCTTCATGAGCGTGGACTTGCCGGCGCCGTTGCCGCCGACGAGGCCGACGACCTCGCCCGCGTTCAGGTCGACGGTCACCCCGTCGACCGCGTGCACGCCGCCGAACGAGACCCGGATGTCGCGGAGCTCGACGAGCGGCGGCTTGCCGGCGTCGCCCTGGGCAGCCGGCTGGGTGCTGGCCATCGCCATCGCGGTCACCTGCCTTTCAGCTTGACCGGCGCCGCAGGATCGCGTCGAAGCCGACGGCCGCCACGAGGACGATGCCGACCACGACATCCTGCGCCGGGGAGTCGACGTTGAGCAGAAGCATGCCAGACCGGAGCGACTGCATGACGACGGCGCCCAGGATCGCTCCGGGGATCGTCCCGATGCCGCCGGCGAACGAGGTGCCGCCGATGACCGCCGCGGAGATGACGTCGAGCTCGTTCTGGACGCCGAGGTTCGTCACCGCCGAGTTGAGGCGAGCCGTCTGGATCGCCGCGCTGACGGCGCACAGGACGCCCATCAGGACGAACGAGAGCGTGATCGTCCGGCGGACGTTGATGCCGCCGAGCTCGGCCGCCTCCGGGTTGCCGCCGATCGCGTAGACGTAGCGTCCGAACCGCCGACGGGTCGCGAGGTACGTCATCAGCAGGCCGACGCCGAGCATGATGAGGACCGGGATCGCGATGCCGGTCGCGATCGGCTGCGGGCGGTCCGGGAACTGGGCGGCGAGGGCCGGGGGCCACGGATAGGAGTTCGCCACGCCGACCGCCAGGAGCACGACGCCGAGGGCGACCGCGCCGACCGCCAGCTCCGCCCACAGCGGGCGGACCGGGAATCCGTAGTGGCGCCGTCGCCGCCGGCTGGCGACGAGCGTGTAGGCGATGCCGACGCACAGCAGGATGCCGACGATCCAGCTCGCGACGTCGCCGAGCGAGCCCTGCGGCCCGCCGCCGAGCAGGCGGAACGTGCCATCGAGCGGGGCGATCGTCTGGCCCTGCTGGTACCGGAAGATGAGGCCTCTCCACACGAGCAGGCCACCGAGGGTCACGATGAACGAGGGCACGCCGCCGTAGGCGACGAGGATCCCGTGGATGAGGCCGATGACGGCCCCGAGGACCAGGCCGACGGCCAGGGTCACGATCCACGTGTACGGCTGGTCGAACCCGAGGCCGAGCACCTTCGGGATCCATTCGGCCTGGACCATCGCCATCGTGTAGCCGATGAACGCGAGGCTCGACCCGACCGACAGGTCGATGTTGCGCGACACGATGATGAGCACCATGCCGGTCGCCATGATCGCGATGGACGCGCTCTGGACCGACAGGTTCCAGAGGTTCCGGGCGGTGATGAAGTTGCCCCCGGACCAGACGTTGAAGGCGAGCCAGATGACCCCGAGCGCGATGAGCATCCCGAGGAGGCGGGTGTCGATCTCCAGCGAGAGCAGGGCGGACCGCAGGGAGCGCGGCTGGCCGCGCGATCCGTCCTGGGGGACGTTGGCAGCCTCGGTCATCGTGACGTCCTCCCTCCTGTCCGCTCCTGATGGATGTGAGACGCCCCCAGGCGCCGCAGGCGCCAGGGGGCTGTCGCTACGAGGCGTTCCGCTCCGTCAGCCGCAGGCGGCCACCGAACCGGCTGCCACACCCTGGCAGAGGGCGTCCTTCGTGATCCACCCCGCGTCGAGGACGATGTTGAGGTTGTCCTGCTTGATCGGGATGGGCTCGAGCAGGATCGACGTCATGTCGTTGCCGCCCGGGCTCTTGAAGATGATCGTGTTGCTGACCTTGCTGATGTCGCCATCCGCGCAGAGCTGGATCGCCGCTTCGCCGGCAGCCTTGCCGAGCTCGCGGGCGTCCTTCCACACGGACACCGTCTGCGTCCCGAGGGCCACCCGGTTCAGGGCGGCCTGGTCGCCGTCCTGGCCGGACACCGGCACCTTGCCGGCGAGGCCCTGGGCCTCGAGCGCGGCCACGACGCCACCGGCCATACCGTCGTTCTCCGACAGGACGGCGTCGACGTCGTTGTTGTTGGCCGCGAGGAACTGCTCCATGTTCGTCTGCGCGATCGACGGATCCCAGTTGTCCGTGTAGCTCTCGCCGACGATCGTGATCGTGTCGCTGTTCTGGCCGACCGGCGGGATGCCGGCCTGGACATAGCCCTCACGGAGGAAGTCCGCGTTGGCGTCGGTGGAGCTGCCCTTGATGATCACGAAGTTGCCTTCGCTGACGACCTCGAGGACGGCCTCCGCCTCCATCTTGCCGACGAGGACGTTGTCGAACGTGATGTACAGCGCGTTCGGATCCTCGATCAGGCGGTCGTACGCGATGACCGGCACGCCGTCGGCGATGGCCGCGGCGACCGCCGGCTTGACCGCGGTCCCGTCCTGCGCGAGGACGATCACCACGTCTGCGCCCTGGGTGATGAGGTTCTCGATGTTCGAGGTCTGCGCCTCGGCCGACGAGCGTGCGTCGTTCGAGATGTAGCTCCCGCCACCGGCCTCGATCGCGCCCTTCAGCGCGGGCTCATCCCATTTGGCCCAGCGCTCTTCCTGGTAGTTGTTCCACGAGACGCCGACGGTGCACGAGGCGGGCTCAGGCGTCGCCGCTCCCGTACACGCGGCCATCACGATCGCGGCAACTCCTGCGAGCGCCGCCAATCTTCGGCTGAAGGTCATTCCTTGTCTCCTCCTCCAATGGGTCGTTCCCTGGCTCGAAGCCCCACCTCGGACGCTCCGACGAGACCATCCGATCACTCCACGAAACCGCGCTAGGCTACCACCCTCCCTGTTTGTTGGCGACGGTGAGATCCGGCCGGCTGGCCGATGTCGATCGTCGATGTCATGCGCCACCTCCGGCCGCGATGTGCCGTGCGCTGCCACGTCTGACCCAGGCTGCGGGATCGGCGAGCAGGGGCTCGAGCGCCACCTCGGCCGCGCCGAGCAGCGGCGCGTCGACCCCGAGCATCGCCGGGACGACCCGGACCATGTCGCGTGGCCCGGGCAGCGCGAGGCGATCCAGCTCGCGCTCGAGCCGGCCCGCGACGAACGGGTAGACCCGTCCGATGAGCCCGCCGAGCACGACCTGGCGCGGGTTGAAGATGTTGACCAGGCCCGCCAGCCCGACGCCGAGCCAGCGGCCCTCCTCGTCGAGCGCGGCGAGCGTCGCCGGATCGCCGCCCTCGGCTGCCCGGATGAGCTCGTCGACGGCCGCCCGCCCGCCATCCTCGGGAAGGCCCGCCCGACGAAGCAGGGCGCGCTCACCGACCACCGTCTCCCAGCAGCCCGTCGAGCCGCACGCGCAGGGCGATCCGTTCGGGTCGACCGGCATGTGGCCGACCTCGCCGCCGTACCCGGCGATGCCGGTCAGTGGCCGGCCACCGACGATGAGTCCGCCACCGACGCCGACTTCGCCGGAGACGTAGAGCACGTCGTTGGCGTCCATCGCCACGCCGCGCCGGAGCTCGGCGATCGCGCCGAAGTCCGCCTCGTTGCCGATCGCGATCGGCGCGTCGTCGAGGAGCGCGGCGGCGAGCCGCTCGCCGAGGTCGATGTCGCGCCAGCCGAGGTTCGGCGCCATCGACACGAACCCGTCGCTGCGCCGCACGATGCCGACGACGGCGACGCCGATGCCGATCAGTCGCTCCGGGCCGTCGACGCGGGCGCGGACGGCTGCGGCAAGCGCGGCGAGATCCTCCACGACCTCGTCGACCGCGAGGTGGCCGCGAGGCCGGTCGGTCCGCTCGGCCGCCAGGACGGTCCCGCCGAGGCCGACGAGTGCCGCCGCCTGCGAATCGACCGCGATGTCGAGTGCGAGGACCGCCGCCCGCTCGGGTCGCGGCTGGACGAGAGGGGACGGGCGGCCGGGTGCGCCCAGCGATGACGACGGCCCCTCGCTGACAAGCTCGGCGGCGA
>JBFKVO010000142.1:0-4405 GCA_041639095.1 Candidatus Limnocylindrales bacterium
AGGCTGCCGGGACCGATGACGATGAGCTCCGCCGCGGCGATCGCGTCGAGCACCTCGCGCGACGGCCGCACGTCGGCCGGCTCCACCCAGACCCGGTCGATCCCGTCGGCGCGCATGATCGTCGACTGCCCGACGAGCTCGGTCCCGTCGTCCAGCCGGGCATGGAGCACGAGTGGCGTGGCCGACACCGGCACGACCTGTCCGCGGACCGCGAGGACGCGGTTCATCTGCCGGACGCCCTCCTCGAAGTCGCCGCCCTCGACGGCGGTGAGCGCCGCCAGCAGGAGGTTGCCGACGGGATGCCCGCCGAGGCCGCCGCCCGCCGCCGGGACGCTGCCGCCGGCCGGAGCGCCGGGCGTCGCATCGCCGTCCCCGGCCGGGAATCGGTACTGGAGCAGGTCCGACATCACCGGCTCGCTGTCGGCGAGCGCCGCGATGCAGTTGCGCAGGTCGCCGACGGCCGGGATGCCGAACGCATCGCGCAGGACCCCGGACGATCCGCCGTCGTCGGCGACGGTGACGACCGCCGTCAGGTTCGAGGTGTGCTCCTTGAGGCCGCGCAGGAGCGACGAGAGCCCGGTCCCGCCGCCGATCGCGACGATCCGCGGGCCGCGGGCGAGGAACCGCTTCTGGTAGATCAGCTCGACGAGCGGCTGGTCGCCGTCGCCGGCGAGGAACGGCTCGGTCAGGAAGCGGACGACCCGCACCGCGCCGACGAGGACGAGCGCGACGCCGATCGTGCCCACCACGAGCCCGCGGAGCGCGTACGGCAGCGGCTGGAGCGTGACGAGGTCCAGGATCGCCCCGCCGATCCCGGTCGGCTCGAGCCCGCTCGTCGCCTGGCGCACGACGTGCGCCACGGCGAGGGCGAGCAGGACCATGCCGAGGAACATCAGCGCGAGCCAGCGCTTCACGCCCATGCCGACGGCCAGCCAGCGGCCGAACCGGCCGGGCCGCTCGGGGGCGCTCACCGTGCGCTCCGTGATCCGGGTCCGGTCATCGCACGCCTCGCTGCCGGTCGAGCTCTCGGTGGAACGTCGAGACCGGGCCGAAGCCCTGCTCGCGCAGCCACGTCGCCAGCTCCTCGGCGAGCACGATCGAGCGGTGCTGGCCGCCGGTGCAGCCGATCGCGATCGTGAGGCGCGACTTGCCCTCGGCGACGTAGGCCGGGATCGCGAACGCGAGGAACTCCCGCAGCCACTCGACGAACCGCCCCGCCACGGGCTGGCCGAGCACGTAGTCGCGCACCTCGCCGTCGAGGCCGGTCAGCGGTCGCAGCTCCTCGAGGTAATACGGGTTCGTGATGAAGCGCGCGTCGAACACGAGGTCGGCCTCGAGCGGGACCCCGAACTTGAAGCCGAAGCTGACGAGCTGGAGGCTGATCCCGTCGTCGGGCGCCAGGCTGCCGAGCCGCGCGAACAGGCGCTCGCGGAGCTCGCGCAACGAGAAGTCGGACGTGTCGAGGACGACGTCGGCGTCGCCGCGGATCGGGTCGAGGAGCCGCCGTTCCTCGGCGATCGCGCTCGCGATCCCGCGCGCGCCCTCGAGCGGGTGGCGGTGGCGCGTCTCCGAGAACCGCCGGAGGAGCACGTCGTCGCGCGCCTCGAGGAAGAAGACCTGCGGACGGATCCCGCGCCCCTCCAGCGAGCCGCGCACCGCCCCGAACGCGAGGTGCGGGTCGCCGGCACGCGCGTCGATGACGATCGCGACGCGCGCGAAGCGCGCCTGGTCGTCCGACACGAGCTCAGCGAGGTCCGGCAGCAGCTCGCCGGGCAGGTTGTCGACGACCATGTAGCCGAGGTCCTCGAACAGCTTCGCCGCGGCCGTCTTCCCGCCGCCCGAGAGGCCGCTGAGGATGACGACGTGCGGCGTCCCGTCCACGACCGCCACGGCCGGCAGCTCCGTGGGACGCGACCTCTTCGCCATCGGGTCTCGACCTCCCGGCCGCCCTAGCGGCCGCTCCGCCGGATGAGCAGGATCGTCAACTCGTACAGAAGGTACATCGTGATCCCGAGCGCGCCGGGCGACACGAGGTCGCCGCCGGGTGTGACGACCGCGGCGAACACGGCGATGCCCAGGATCGCGTACCGGCGCGACGCGCGCAGCCGCGCGGAACCGATGATGCCGACGCGCGCGAGCCCGTACAGCAGGATCGGGAACTCCATCACGATGCCGAACGCGAGGAACAGCGTCGTCACGAAGTCGAAGTACGGACCGGCCGCGATGTCGGCCTGGAGCCTGTCGGAGGTGAAGCTGAGGAGGAACCCGGTCGCGTACGGCAGCACGACGTACGCGATCCCGACCCCGAGGGCGAAGAACACGAGCGACAGCAGCACCCACGGCGCGACCGCCTTGCGCTCGCGCTCGGTGAGGCCCGGAGCGACGAACCGCCAGCCCTGGTAGAGGATCACCGGCATCGCGACGATGACCCCGAAGATGAGGGCGATCTTCACGTTGATGAAGAACGCGTCGCCGGGGGCGAGGACCTGGACGCGTCCGGTCGGGAGCGGATCGATGAGGATGTCGATGATCCGCGTGGCGAACATGAAGCCGATCACCGCGCCGGCCGCCACCGCGAGGAGCGCTCGGACGATCCGACGACGCAGTTCGTCGAGGTGGTCGACGAGGCTCATGACGCCGCCCGACCCGTCGGGCGGGACGGCGCCCACGGTCGCGGGGTTCGACGACGCGGCCGAGGCGGGAGGATCGGGCGTCGCCGGAGGTGCAGCGGGCTCGGGCGTCGTGGCCGCCTCGGGCGTCGTGGCTGCCTCGGGCGCCGTGGCTTCCTCGGGCGCCGTGGACGCCTCGGGCGCCGTGGACGTGTCCGCGGCGGGAGCGTCGTCAGCCGGAGCGCGTCCCTCCGCGGGGTCGTCGGCGGGCATCGGGTGCGCCGGCCAGGGTCAGGCCGTCGGCGTCGAGGATCCGCCCTGCTCGGGGGCGTCGGTCGTGTCGGCGGCGCCCGTCGTCGGCGGCTCGGCAGCCGGCGACTCGGCGGCCGGTGGCGCCGCGGAGGGTGCCGCCGGTGCGCTCGGTGGCGCGGGGGTCGCCGGCGGCTGCTGCGACTGCTTCGCCGGCTCGGGCGGGAGCGGGCTCGTGTCGATCTTCGTCGCCTCCTGGAGATCGGACGACGCCTTGCGGAACTCGCGGATGCTCTTCCCGAGCGCCGCGCCCACGTCGGGAAGGCGACCAGGCCCGAGCACGATGAGCGCGATCACGAGGATGATGACCAGTTCGAGCGGGCCTGGGGTCGGCATGCAAGTCTCCGAACGTGGATCGAACGGCGGCTAGGGTAGCACAGGGAGCCGGGCGGCCCACGCACGCGCAGCCGCGTCCACGCGCTCGAGCGCATCGGTCGGACGCGCGCTCGCCGGCGCATCGTCCGCCCCGGCGCCACGCACGGCGGCCGCGATCCCGCGCGAGACGTTCACGAGGAGCCCGCGCCCCGGGTGCGCGGCACCCGGAACCGCGGTAGCCGGCCCGTGCGCGAGCACGGCGTCGAGGTCGCCGCCCTGGGCGCCGACGCCCGGCACGAGGAACGCCACGCCCGGAGCGATCGCGCGGACCGTCTCGAGCTCCGCCGGCGCCGTCGCGCCGACCACGAGGCCGATCGTGCCCGGCGGACCCCAGCCGGCGGCCCGGCGTGCCACGCGGGCATGGAGGGGCTCCTGCGGCGCGCCGGCCTCGTCGTCGGACGCGACGAGAAGCCCCTGGAGCTCGGACGCGCCCGGGTTGCTCGTGCGGCACAGGACGTAGGCGAAGCGATCGACGCGCTCGACGAACGGCCCGATGGCATCGGCGCCGAGATAGGGGCTCACGGTGACCGCGTCGGCACCGAGCGCGTCGTACAGCGCGACCGCCTGGCGGGCGGCCGTCGAGCCGATGTCGCCCCGTTTCGCGTCGAGGATCACCGGCACGTCGGCGGGGATCGCCGCGCGGAGGCGCTCGAGGGCCGCGATCCCGGCCGACCCGAACGCCTCGAAGAACGCGAGATTCGGCTTCACCGCGGCGGCGTGCGGGACGGCGCCTTCGACGAGGAGCAGGGCGAGTCGTTCGACGCCGGCGAGACCCGGCGGGAAGCCGTCGGGGACGGCCGCGGGATCCGGGTCGATGCCGACGCACAGGACGGTGCCGGCGGCGCGCGTCCGCGCCCCGAGGCGCTCGAGGTACCCGCCCCGCGCGCCGCCGTCGGTCCCGGTGCCGGGCTGGGGCCGGGCGTCGCGGCCGGGCCGGACGGCGTCTCGGTGGGGACCGGCGTCGGCGAGGGTGTCGGCTTCGGGAGGAGCTCGGGGGGGATGAACCAGGCCGGCCGCGATCCCGCGTCGAGGCCGGAGACGTCCGTCAGGTCGAGCGGTTTGCCGACGGTCCAGTCCGGGCCGCTGCCGGTGAGCGGGATCATCCGGAGATC
>JBFKVO010000143.1:0-4376 GCA_041639095.1 Candidatus Limnocylindrales bacterium
GAGCGGCTCGTCGCGGCGTTCCCCGGGCTCATCGAGGCGGAGGGCACCCTCCTCGACGACCTGCCGGATCGCCTCGACCGGTTCCACTACGACCTCATCGCCACGACGACGATGCACGCCGACGAGGCCCAGGCGCTCGCCGCCGGCCGCCTGCCGGTCGTGGCGATGCTCGTGGGACCCGGCTACCTGGAGCTCGTCCACGAGATCGCCGGGTTGCCGCCCGGCTCGACCGTCGGGCTCGTCTGCGCGACGTCCCGGGGGACGGACAACATCGCCGACACGCTCGCGCTCTCGGGGACGAAGGGCGTGGAGATCGTCACCGCGGTCATCGGAGCCGACACGGACCTTGACGCCGTCGACCGGGACGCCGACCTCATCCTCGTGTCCCGCGAGGCGCTGGCGGCGCAGCTCGACCAGCGGTTCGAGCGGCCGGAACGCATCCGCCCATGGTCGTACGCGTTCGACCCCGCCGGGCTCGAGCTCCTCCGGCGCGCGATCGAGCCGATCGCCTCGGCGCGACGAGCCGCGGAGTCCGCCACGCGCTGAGACGGAGCGGGGACTCGAACGCCCGCGCGCGGCGACGGACCGTTTGACAGGCCGAGCCGGCTCACCTACGGTCGGTCGCGGCCCACCCTGCGGGAGGCGAACGCCGGTCCCGGCATGCCCCGCGCCCATCAGGAGACCTCCATCCCTCCCGACGACACGTCCACGGACGCCTCGCCCGAGGCCCCGACCCCGCCGAACGATCGACCGCCGCGCGCGACCGACCGTCGCCCATCCGGTCGCGACCGCGTCGTGTGGGCCGGCCTCCCCTACCCGCTCGGCGCCACGTACGACGGCTGGGGAACGAACTTCGCTCTCTTCTCCGAGGTCGCCGAGCGCGTCGAGTTGTGCCTGTTCGACGAGCACGGCGACGAGGAGCGGGTGGAGATGCCCGAATCGACCGGCTACGTCTGGCACGCCTACCTGCCGCGCGTCGTCGGCGGGCAGCGCTACGGCTACCGCGTCCACGGGCCATGGGACCCGGCGAACGGCCACCGTTGCAACCCCGCGAAGCTCCTCCTCGACCCCTACGCGAAGGCGGTCGAGGGCGAGGTCGAATGGGATCCCGCCGTGTTCCCATACCGCTTCGACGACCCCGACGATTCACGCAATGACGACGACAGCGGACCGTTCGTCCCGCGCTCGGTCGTCGTGGACCCCGACTTCGACTGGGAGGACGACCGGCCGCCCCGCCACCCGCCGAACGAGACGGTGATCTACGAGGTCCACGTCAAGGGCTTCACGGCACGCCACCCGGGCATCCCGAAGGAGCTCCGTGGGACGTACGCGGGCATCGCGCACCCGACATCGATCGCGTACCTCACGAAGCTCGGTGTGACCGCGGTCGAGCTCCTGCCCGTCCACCAGTTCGTCCACGACGCCCACCTCGTCGAGAAGGGCCTGCGCAACTACTGGGGCTACAACTCGATCGGGTTCCTCGCGCCGCACAACGGGTATGCCGCGCAGACACGAGGTGGCCGCCAGGTCGCCGAATTCAAGACGATGGTGAGGGCACTCCACGCAGCCGGCATCGAGGTCATCCTCGACGTCGTCTACAACCACACCGCCGAGGGCAACCACCTCGGGCCGGTGCTGTCGATGAAGGGGATCGACAACGCCGCGTATTACCGGCTCATGCCCGACGACCGTCGCCACTACATGGACTACACCGGGACTGGCAACACGCTGAACGTCCGCCACCCGCACAGCCTCCAGTTGATCATGGACAGCCTCCGCTACTGGATCCGCGAGATGCACGTGGACGGGTTCCGGTTCGACCTCGCGGCGGCCCTCGCCCGCGAGCTGCACGACGTGGACCGCCTGTCGGCGTTCTTCGACCTCATCCACCAGGACCCGACGGTCAACGAGGTAAAGCTCATCGCCGAGCCGTGGGACGTCGGCGAGGGCGGCTACCAGGTCGGCAACTTCCCGCCCCAGTGGGCCGAGTGGAACGGCCGCTACCGCGACACGATCCGCGACTTCTGGCGGGGCAGCCCAGAGCCGCTTGCCGACGTCGGCTACCGGCTCGCTGGCTCCTCGGACCTGTACGAGAACACGGGCCGGCGCCCGTACGCGAGCGTCAACTTCATCACCGCCCACGACGGCTTCACGATCGCCGACCTCGTGTCGTACGAGGAGAAGCACAACGAGGCGAACGGAGAGGACAACCGCGACGGCGAGTCCCACAACCGGTCGTGGAACCACGGTGTCGAAGGGCCGACCGACGATCCCGACGTCGTCGCCGCCCGGGAGCGTGATCGACGGGGCCTGCTCGCGACGCTGTTCCTCTCGCAGGGCGTCCCGATGCTGCTCGGCGGCGACGAGATCGGGCGCACGCAGCAGGGCAACAACAACGGCTACGCGCAGGACAACGAGATCTCCTGGTTCGACTGGGAGTCCGCCGACGAGGACCTCCTCGACTTCACGCGGCGGCTGATCGCGTTCCGCCAGGCCCACCCCGCCTTCCGACGCCGGCGCTGGTTCCAGGACCGCCCGATCCACGGCGACGAGGCGCGCGAGATCGCGTGGTTCGCGCCCGACGGGACGGAGATGGGCCACGAGCACTGGAACGACCCGGTCGAGGCGGGACTCGGCGTGTTCCTCTCGGGCGAGGGGCTCGTCGACGTCCACGGCCTCGCGGTCGGCGACGATTCGTTCTTCCTCGCCTTCAACACCGGCTGGGAGGACCGCCGGTTCGTCGTCCCGAACGCCGGGCGCGCGGCGGGCTGGCGGGTCGCCCTGGACACGTCGGCCGCGCGGGCGTTCCCGCCGCGCGGGCGGCGGATCCGTGCGGGCGGCTCGATCACGGTCGAACGACGCTCGGTGGTCGTGCTCCGCGGGCTGGCCGAGTGAGCTCCGCGGCGACGGCACGTACCGCAGGCGAGGCGCCGCGCGCCATCCCGCGTGCGACGTACCGCGTCCAGCTCCGGCCGTCGTTCGGGTTCGCCCAGGGAGCCGCGATCGCGCCGTACCTCGAGCGTCTCGGGGTCAGTCACCTCTACTCGTCGCCGATCCTCCAGGCCGCGCCCGGCAGCGAGCACGGCTACGACGTCGTGGACCCGCACCGCGTGAACGCCGAGCTCGGCGGCGACCGCGCCCACCGCGCGTTCAACCGCACGCTCGGCCGGCACCACCTCGGCCAGGTCATCGACATCGTCCCGAACCACATGGCGATCTCGGGGGCCGAGAACCCGTGGTGGTGGGATGTCCTCGAGAACGGGCCGTCGAGCCGCTACGCGCCGTATTTCGACGTCGACTGGGATCCCCCCGAGTCGTACCTGCGCAACCGGGTCCTGCTGCCGATCCTCGGCGACCACTACGGGCGCGTCCTCGAGGCCGGCGAGCTGCGGCTCGTCCGCGAGGGCGGCTCGTTCGTCGTCGCCTACCACGACCATCGCGTGCCGGTCTCCCCGACGGCCCTCGACGGGCTCGTCGCGGCCGCCGGACGGCGCGCGGGTTCGGACGACCTCGTGTTCATCGGCGGCGCCTTCGGCCGGCTCCCGCCGTCCACGGCGCTGGACCGCGCCAGCGTGAACCGCCGTCACCGCGACAAGGAGGTCCTGCGCTCGCAGCTCGGCCGGCTCGCCTCGGAGCGGCCCGACATCGCCCGGGCCCTCGACGAGGAGGTCGCCGCGACGAACGCCGACCCGGACGCGCTCGACGCGATCCTCGCCCGCCAGAACTACCGGCTCGCCCACTGGCGGGCGGCCGGCCACGACCTCGGCTACCGGCGGTTCTTCGACGTCACCGGTCTCATCGGGCTCCGGATGGAGGATCCCGAGGTCTTCGCCGACACGCACGCGCTCGTCCTGCGCTGGATCCGCGAGGGCGTGATCGACGGGATCCGGGTCGACCACCCCGACGGCCTGCGCGACCCGGCCGACTACTTCCGGCGCCTGCGCGGCGCGACGCCGCGCGGCTGGATCGTCGCCGAGAAGATCCTCGAGGGCGAGGAGCGCCTGCGGGGGGACTGGCCGGTCGACGGAACGACTGGCTACGACTCCCTCAACCTCGTCGGCGGGCTGTTCGTCGATCCGGCCGGCGAGGCGCCGCTGACCGAGACGTACGCGGCGTTCACGGGGGAGACCGGCGATCTCGCGACCGTCGTCCGCGCGTCGAAGCACGTCGTGCTGCGCGAGAACCTCGGCAGCGAGCTGAACCGCCTGACGGCGCTCCTCCTCGAGATCTGCGAGGGCCACCGTCGCCACCGCGACTACACGCGCCACGACTGCCACGAGGCGCTCCGCGAGCTCGCGGTCGCCTTCCCGCGCTACCGGACGTACGTCCGCGCGGAGGCGGGCGAGATCGACCCGGAGGACGCGGCCACGATCGCC
>JBFKVO010000144.1:0-4372 GCA_041639095.1 Candidatus Limnocylindrales bacterium
AACAGGTCGACGGCGAACATCATCGGGGCGGGCGGTGCCTCCGGCGAGGGCGATGGCGTGGCGCCCGGCGACTGGCCCGGCGTCGTGGCGGGCGAGCCGGTCGGCGCGGCCGTCGGGGTCGCTGTCGGTGACGGGCCGGGCGATGCCGCCGGATCGGCGACCGTCGCGATCGTGTACACCCCGAGGAGGTCGGTCTGGCTGAACGTGACGCCGCGGCTGCCGGCAGTGCCCGGCACGAGCTCGATGCTCGTGCCGTCGGGGCGGGTCACCCGAAGCGCCGACGCCCCCGGCGGGACGATGAGCGACACCGGCGAGCCCGGCACGACCGCCTCGAGCGGCGCGCTGCCGCCTCCGAGGAGCTCGCCGGTCAGGTTCGCGACGAGGATCGGGAACGCGACCTGGAGCGGAAGGTCCGATCGACGCGGTTCGAAGGCGAGGACCGCGGCCGGCAGGCCGTCGCGGACTCCCGCGTAGAGGAGGGGAGCGCCGCGCGGACCGGGGATGACCGTCCGCGCCCACTCGGGAAGGACGAGACGGCGTGCCTCGGCGATGTGCGTGGTGGACAGGTCGACATAGCGAAGGATCGGCTCGGCCGGGTCGAGCGACCCGATCCCCGGCTGGACGAGCCGCCCCGTGACCTCGCCGAGCGGGCTCGTCCGCTGCGGCGCGATCGCGAGGATCGCCGTCGGCGGCAGCTCGGCCGGGAGATCGCGCTCGAAGATGATGAGGTCGAACAGGTGGGGATTGGTCGCCGGGCCGTACTTGTCGAACGTGATCCCGTAGACCTCGGTGTTCGGCAGGTACGTGAGCGCCGTCTCGAGGTACGGGTCTCCTTCGGACACGACGAGGATCCGGCGCAGTCGCTCGGGCGGGACGATCGCCCATGCGCGGTCGTCGAGCGCGAGCTGGTCGCCCGTCCCGTCGGTCCCGACCGGCGGGGCGAGGCGGACCTCGACGACGCGGACCTCGGCCGGGATGTCGTCCACGACGACGTCGGCGCGCGTCTGGGGGTCGATGAACAGCTCGCGGGCCTCGAGGAGCCGGCCGTCCCCGACGACCTCGAGCCGCCGCGTCGCCGCCTCGAGATCCATGTTCGCGACGCTGAGGAACACCGACCGCGTCACGGCCGACGGCGCCGTCCGGACCGCGAGCGCCACGATCGCCTGGTTGTCGCGGCCGCGCCCGACGTGCAGCACCTTGACCGGCGCCCGCAGGCGATCCTGCGGCGTGACGGCAAGGGCCGCGTCGGTCGCGACGAGGATCTGCGCGTCGGTCGCACGCGCCGCCAGCGCGTCGGCGAGCCTGAGCGCGTCGCCGAGGTCGCCGATGTCGGCGCTCGGCCCGATCGACGCGATCGCCTGCCGGACGCGGGTCAGGTCGGTGCTCCCGTTGGTGACGACCCGTGCCGAGCGGCCCGCGGCGATGACGCTCACCCGGCCGCCGGCGGGCAGGTCGCGGAGGGCGTCGATCGCCGCCTCCTTCGCCGCCTCGAGGCGATTCGGCAGGATGTCGGTCGCGGACATGCTCGCCGACGTGTCGACGACGACGACGAGGTCCCCGGCAAGGCCCGCAGGCCGTTCGACGAAGGGCCGCGCTGCGAGGAGCGCGAGGATGACGACGAGGAGCAGCTGCAGCAGCAGCAGCAGGCTCCGGCGCAGCTTCTGCCACGGCGCGTTCGCCTCGACGTCCTCGACGAGCCGGGTCCAGAGCAGCGTCGAGGGCACGACCGTCTGGTCGCGCCGCAGGCGGAGCAGGTACATCGCGATGACCGCCGGGATGAACAGCAGGCCGAGCAGCGCGAGCGGGGTGGTGAACGGCATCCGCCCGCCCTACCCGAGGACCCGCCGCCGACGGAGCTCGGCGAACACGAGGTCGGCGATCGGCGTGTCCGTCCGGAGCGGGACGTACGTCGCGCGGCGGCGCGCGGCGAGGTCGGCGAGTCCGGCCTGCCACTCCGCGAGACGCGCCTTGTAGCGGTCGATCGTCGCGAGGTCGGCGGTGACGTCGACGCCGTCGCCGGTCTCCACGTCCACGAGGCGGAGATCGCCCTCGAGCGCCGGGTCGAGCTCGTCCGGGGCGAGGACGTGGAGGACGATGAGCTCGGAGTTCGTGCCGGCCAGGTCGCGAACCACGCGGTCGGCCTGCGGGTCGAGCAGGTCCGAGATGAGGACGATGATGCCGCGGCCGCGGAGCTGGGCACCCGCGTGCCGCGCCGCCGCGACGAGGTCGGTCGGGCCGCTCGACGCGTCCACGGCCGAGAGGGCCGAGAGGAGCCGGAGGGCGCGTCCGCTGCCGCGCAACGACGCCTGGCGCCGTGCGACACGGCCCGTCAGCGCGCTGACCACGACGCGGTCCTCCGACGCGAGCCCGATGTAGCCGAGGGCGGCAGCCGCCCGCTTGGCGAACATGAGCTTCGGCGGCCGCCCGGCGAGCATCGAGGCGGACCCGTCGAGGAGGAACGTGATCGTCACGTCCTCCTCCTCGACGAACAGCTTCACGAACAGGCGCTCGAGGCGCGCGAACACGTTCCAGTCGAGCTGGCGCAGGTCGTCGCCCAGCGTGTAGTCGCGGTAGTCGGCGAACTCGACCGATTGGCCGCGCTTGACGGATCGTCGCCCGCCCTTCAGCCCGCCACGGACCGGCGTCTTCATGAGCAGCGTGAGCCGGTCGAGCTGCCTGAGGAACGCCTCGTCGAAGACGGTCGTGTCGACGTCGCTCGGGAGGAACGCCATCCGCGAACCCGCGCGCGCGGCAGCGCCGGGCGTGCCGGCGCCCGCGCCGCCCGTGCCGGACGGCGGCTCGGACGGCCGGTTCGCGGATCGGTCGATCATCGGTTCGCGGGGTCGCCCGACGGGGCCCGGGCGCCTACTCGACCGCCGGGGCTGCCACCGCGTCGAGGATCGCGCCGATCACCGCTTCGGTCGTGATCCCCTCGGCCTCTCCCTCGAAGTTGAGGAGGATCCGGTGTCGGAGGGCGGGCATCGCGCCCGCCCGGATGTCGTCGATCGACACGTTGAAGCGCCCGTCGAGGAGCGCCGTGATCTTGCCGGCGGCGACAAGGGCCTGGGCGCCGCGCGGGGACGCGCCGTAGCGGACGTACTCGCGGGCGATCTCGGGCGCGCGCCCCTGGTCCGGGTGCGTCGCCGCGACGAGGCTCACCGCGTACGCCGTCACGTGCGGTGCGATCGGCACCGAGCGCGCGAGCCGCTGCATCTCGACGACCTGTGCCGCCGTGCACACCTTCGAGGCGGTCGGCGTCTCGGCGCCCGTCGTCCGCTCGACGATCGTGACGAGGTCCGCCTCGTCCGGGAACGGGACCATGACCTTGAACATGAACCGGTCGAGCTGGGCCTCGGGGAGCGGATACGTCCCCTCCATCTCGAGCGGGTTCTGGGTGGCGAGGACGAAGAACGGCGGATCGAGCGGATAGCGCTGGCGCGCGACGCTCACCTGGTGCTCCTGCATCGCCTCGAGCAGCGACGACTGCGTCTTCGGCGTCGCCCGGTTGATCTCGTCGGCGAGGACGAGGTTCGCGAACACCGGCCCCGGCTGGAAGCGGAAGATCCGGCTGCCCTCCTCCTCGATGAGGATGTTCGTGCCGGTGATGTCGGCCGGCATCAGGTCCGGCGTGAACTGGATGCGGTTGAACGTGCAGTCGATGACGTCGGCGATCGTGCGCACGAGCATCGTCTTGCCGAGGCCGGGCACGCCCTCGAGGAGGACGTGGCTGTTCGCGAGCAGGCCGGTCAGCGTCTGGCGGACGAGCTCGCGCTGGCCGACGATCACCCGGCCGACCTCGCGTTCGATCGCGTCGGCGCGCTCGGCGAACGCCTCGGGGGCGAGCTTCGGGGCGGCGGGATCGGTCGTCGTTGCGTCCATGCTGTCCTCCGAGTCCGCCGGTCGGCGGTGCGGCCGGGTCAGCGACCCGGGTCGAGCGAGCTGAAGTAGTCGCGCACGAAGTCCTTGATCGAGAGCGGCACGTAGCCGCGGTCGAGCGAGGTCAGCGCGTAGCGGTAGAAGTCGCTGTAGACCTGCTGGTACGGGGTCAGCGCACCGTTGTCCGTGCCCTGGCCGGTCTGGCTGCCCTGCTGGGTCTGCCCATCACCGCCGGTGCCGGCGACATACGACGGCTCGCCGATCTTGCCGAGCCGGTCGAACGGCGCGTAGACACCGGTGAGGTCCTCGCCGAGCTGCGACGGCCGATTCGGGTTGACGGGCCCGGCCGCGCTGCCGCTGCCGCCCGTTCCGGATCCGAGGTAGTTGGCGTTCGAGCCGCCACCCCCGAGCGAGCCCTGGCCGGCGCCCTGGCCCTGACCCTGACCGGAGCCCTGGCCCTGGCCCTGGCCCTGACCCTGGCCTTGGCCCTGACCCT
>JBFKVO010000145.1:0-4344 GCA_041639095.1 Candidatus Limnocylindrales bacterium
CGACGAGATGCTCCACGCGGCACATGCGTCGCGGTTCCACTGGGGCGAGGTCGGCGAGCCGGTCAACCTCGCCCGCGGCGAGTGGCAATGCTCGCGCGTCTACGCGGTCCTCGGACGCGCCGAACCGGCGACGTGGCACGCGCGACGCTGTCTCGAGATCTGCCAGGAGCACGGCATCGCCGACTTCGACATCGCGTTCGCCTACGAGGCGCTGGCCCGGGCCGCGTCGGTGGCCGGCGACCGGGAGGCGGTCGCCCGCTGGAAGGAGCACGCGACCGAGGCGCTGGCAGGCATCGCCGAGGACGACGACCGCGAGATCGTCGAGGCCGACCTCGCGTCGATCCCGTCGTGACCCGGCCGGAGCGATCCGCGTCACGGTAGCGCGGGGGCCCGCCGGATAGACTCGGCTGCATGGCGGAGCATCGCGCGGCGACGGTCGAGTTCGAGCACGTCACGAAGCGCTACCCGGGCGCCCGTGGCGGCACCGGGGCCGACGGGGCCGGAGCGGCGGCTGACCGGGCGACCGGCGCTGCCGTCGACGACCTGAGCCTGACGGTCCCCGCCGGGCGGATCTGCGTGCTCGTCGGCCCGTCCGGCTGCGGCAAGACGACCTCGCTCAAGATGGTCAACCGGCTCATCGAGCCGACGTCGGGCCGGATCCTCCTCGACGGGGTCGATGCCGCAAAGCGTGAGGTGACGGAGCTGCGGCGCGGGATCGGCTACGTCATCCAGCAGACCGGACTGTTCCCGCACCAGACGATCGGCGAGAACGTGGCCACCGTGCCGCGCCTCCTCGGCTGGCCAACGGCACGGCAGCGCGGGCGCGCCGAGGAGCTGCTCGCCCTCGTCGGGCTCCCGCCCGCCACGTACCGGGATCGCTACCCGGCCCAGCTTTCGGGCGGTGAGCGCCAGCGTGTCGGCGTCGCCCGCGCGCTGGCCGCGGACCCGCCGATCATGCTCATGGACGAGCCCTTTGGCGCGGTCGACCCGATCGTTCGCGAGAAGCTCCAGAACGAGTTCCTCCGCCTCCAGGAGGACCTCGCGAAGACGATCCTGTTCGTCACCCACGACATCGACGAGGCGATCAAGATGGGCGACCTCGTCGCCGTGCTCCAGGTGGGTGGCCGGCTCGCACAGTTCGGTCCGCCGGCCGAGATCCTCGCCAGCCCGGCGTCCGACTTCGTGGCCCGCTTCGTCGGCGCCGACCGCGGCCTCAAGCGGCTCTCGCTGTCTCGCATCCGCGACATCGCACTCCTCCCCGCGATCACCGCACGGGCCGGCGACGACCCGCGCTCCGTCCATGCCCGGGCACAGGCAGATCCGTTCCCGTATGTGCTCCTCGTGGACGAGGTCGACCGGCCGATCGGCTGGATCCCGCAGGCGGCGCTCACGGCGTCCGGTCCGCTCGACGCGGGGACCGCCGTGTCGATGTCGCCGCTCCTCGACCGGCGAACGACCCTCAAGGACGCGCTGTCGATGCTGCTCGACGCCGAGGTGCAGGCCGGGATCGTCGTCGACGACGCCGGGGCGGTCCTCGGGCTCGTGACCGCGGACACGATCGCCGAGCGGATGCGGGACGGGGCCCAGGCTACGGCCGGGACGGCCGGGGCCGCCGGGGCCGCCGGAGTGCCCGAGGCCGGCGGTGCCGCGGGGGCCCCCTGATGCGCGGGGATCAGCCGCTCATCGACTGGACGTGGATCGCGACCCACCTCGACGACATCGCGTTCCGGACGGCCCAGCACCTTGCCCTCGCCGGGATCGCCGTCGCGGTCGGCTTCGCCTTCGCCTTCGCACTGTCGCTCTGGGCGCTGCGCGACCGCCGCGTCCGGGCGCCGCTCACCGCGATCGCGGGCGGGCTCTATACGATCCCGTCGCTCGCGCTCTTCGCCGCTCTCATCCCGTTCACCGGGCTGTCGCTCCTCACCGCCGAGATCCCGCTCGTCCTGTACACGCAGCAGATCCTCGTCCGCAACACCCTCGCCGGCTTCGACGCCGTCCCGGCCGACGTCCTCGAGGCGGCCGACGGGATGGGCTACGGCCGGCGCGAACGGCTCCTGCGCGTCGAGCTGCCGCTCGCCGTGCCCCTCATCGTCACCGGGATCCGGCTGGCGTCGGTGACGACGATCGGGCTCGTGATGGTCGTCACCCTCATCGGCGACAACTTCGGCGGGCTCGGCCTGTTCATCAAGGAGGGCATCCAGACGTTCTTCGCGACGAAGGTCTACGTCGGTGCAGGGCTGTCGGTCGCCCTCGCGGTCGCGGTCGACGTCGCCCTCGTCCGGGTCGAGCGTCGGCTCACGCCGTGGGCCGCAGCGCGTGCGGGCCGTGCCGTCGGGAGCGGCGCCACACCCGGCCCGAGCCCGGCCGCGGCCTGACATGGACGCGCTGACCGCCACGGTCGCCTGGCTGCTCGACCCGGCCCACTGGGCCGGCACGGACGGGATCCCGATCCGGATGTGGGAGCACATCTCGATCTCGGCCGTCTCGGTCCTGGCAGCCTCCGCGATCGCGCTGCCGGTCGGGGCCTTCATCGGGCACACCGGGCGTGCGGCGTCGCTCGCGATCAACCTCGCCAACATCGGCAGGGCCGTGCCGTCGTACGCGATCCTGGTGATCGTCCTGCCGATCTCGCTGCGGCTCGCCCCGGAGCTCGGCTACGACCCATCGCTCGGCCTGTCCGAGATCCCGACGTTCACCGCGATGACCGCCCTCGCGATCCCGCCGATCCTCGTCGGCACGTACGCGGGCCTCCGCGAGGTGGACCGCGACCTCGTCGAGGCGGCCCGTGCGATGGGGATGCGCGAGCGCCAGGTCCTCCTCGGCATCGAGGTGCCGCTCGCGCTCCCCGTGATCCTCGGAGGCATCCGGACGGCCGCCGTCCAGGTCGTCGCGACGGCGACGCTCGGGGCCGTCGTCGCGTACGGCGGACTCGGGCGCTACATCATCGATGGCATCGCCCGCAACGAGCACGACCGCCTGTTCGCCGGGGTCGTCCTCGTCGCGGCCCTCGCGCTCGTCGTCGAGGGCGCCTTCGCGCTCCTCCAGCGGGCGATGACCTCACCGGGGCCTGGCAGCGGTTCGAGCGTCGATCGACGACCGTACCGCCAGGCCGCCGAGCCCTCGCGCGGCTGAGGCGAGCCTTGGCGCGCCCTCGATCCGGGCGACCGACGAAGCCGTAACGACCGGCGTGGGCCTCGACACAGAGGCCCGGGACGCGACTCCTGTATCGTCGCGCGGTTGGCGCTGCCGACTCCGGTCGCGCCACACGGACAGACAAGGAGGGAACAGACCCATGCGGCTTTCCCGCACGCTCGCCCTCGGGGCGTCGCTGCTGGTGCTCGCGAGCGCCGGCACGACGGGTGGGGGCAGCAAGCCGGCCATCACGATCGGATCCGATGGCTTCTACGAGTCCCGACTCGTCGCCGAGATGTACGCGCAGGTCCTCGAAGCGGCCGGCTACACGGTCGAGCGCAAGCTCGGCCTCGGCGCACGCGCGGTCACCTCGCCGGCTCTCGAGAGCGGCGAGATCGACATGAAGCCCGAGTACATCGGCAGCGGACTCGCGTTCTACGACGCGACGAAGACGAGCAGCGACTCGGACGCCAACCACGCGGCCCTTCAGGAGATCCTCCGGACGAAGGGCGGCGGCATCACCGTCCTCGACTACTCGCCGGGCGAGGACACGAACGCGTGGGTGGTCCGGCCGGACACCGCCGCGCAGTACGGCCTCACGAAGATGAGTGACCTCGCCGCCGTGCAGGACGACCTCATCTGGGGCCTGCCGCCCGAGTGCGAGACGAACCCGCTCTGCGGTGGCGCGCTCCAGGACACCTACGGGATCACCTTCCCGCCGGCGAATCTGCAGAGCCTCGCGGCCTGCGACGTCCCGATGGCCGAGGCGCTGCAGGGCGGCGCCGTCGACGTGGCCGAGCTCTGCTCGACCCAGCCGGCGATCGCCCAGTTCGGGTTCGTCCTCCTGGAGGACGACAAGGGGACCCAGCCCGCCGAGAACCTCGCCCCGGTGGTGCGCGACGACTACCTCTCGCAGCTGTCGTCCGACGACCGCGCCGCGTTCGAGAAGCTCCTCAACGACGTGAGCGCCAAGCTCACGACCGACGAGCTCACGAAACTCGGCGTCGAGGTGGCGGTCAACCAGCGCGACGTCGAGGACGTCGCCGCCGAGTGGCTGAAGGCGAACGGCCTCCTCCCGTAGGAGCGACGACGGGCGCGGGTGGTCGCGCCTCCGACGCGGTCTCGGAACGAGCCCCCGGCCCTCGGCCGGGGGCTCGGCATGTCAGCGGCTCCGCGAGTTCGCGGCGGTCGCGGTCGGGGTGTCGGCGGCAC
>JBFKVO010000146.1:0-4342 GCA_041639095.1 Candidatus Limnocylindrales bacterium
CCGGACCGACCGCGGCGAAGACCGCGCCCGCGCCGGCCTCGGTGACCGGCTCGCCGGTCGCCGGGTCGCGCGGATAGAGACCGACCTTGCCGAACTTGCGGATGTCGCGGAACCGGAGCTCGCGGCCGTCGGCGAAGGCGATCGCGAGACGGACGTAGGCGTCCTCGGGCAGCGCGGCCGGCACGACGAACAGCTGGCCCGTCATCTTCAGGTGGACGGTCAGCACGGCGTCGCCCGACAGCGCGACAACGAGTTGCTTCCCGCGCCGCCCGACGCGCTCGATGCGCCGCCCGGCGAGCGCCGGACCGATCGTCTCGGGCGCGTGCGTGCGCAGCGTCCGCGCCCACGAGCAGCGCGCGCCGACGATCGTGGCACCCTCGACCCGGGGGCGAAGGTCCCGCGCGACGGTCTCGACCTCGGGCAGCTCAGGCATCGGTGTCGGCCGAGGCGTCGGCGCCGAAGGCGGCAGCGACCAGGCCGTGCAGGCGCTCCGTGCCCACCGCGAGCGGCCGCACCGTCTGCCACGCGTCGAGGCGGACCCAGTCCGGCCCGAGCTCGGGCGCCTCGACCGCATCTTCGGCGAGGACCGTCGCGCGCGCGTCGGCGGGGAGGCGCAGGTACAGCGTGCTGGTGCCGCGCGCGATCGCCCGCACGGATCCGTCGGAGTCGGCGAGGCACGCGATGCCGTACAGGCCGGTCCCCGCGGCGCCCGCCACGTCCTCGGCCAGGGCGACGAGCCGCTCGCAGAGATCGGGGTGTGTGCGCAGCACGAAGCCGTCGATCGCGTACGGCTCGTCCGGCCCGGCCGGGGTCGAACCGGGAGCCAGGAACGCGCCCACCCGGTCGTTCCCGGGACGCGCGGGCAGCGATGCCGGGTCGACCGCCCGGTAGCCCGCCGTCACGACGCGACGGGTGTCGCGCCGGCGCCGGCCGGCTCGACCGGCGTGAGCGCCTCCCAGTCGTCGCCGACCTTCACGTCGACGGTGAGCGGCACGTCGAGCGGCAGCGCCCCTTCCATCGTCTCGCGCACGACCGGCGCGAGGCGGTCCACCTCGTCACGGGGCACCTCGAAGAGCAGCTCGTCGTGGACCTGGAGGAGCATCCGCGCCGCGAAGCCGCCCTCGCGGATCCGCTCCGCGACCCGGACCATCGCGATCTTCGTGATGTCCGCGGCCGTGCCCTGGATCGGCATGTTGATCGCCATCCGCTCGCCGGCCCCGCGGAGTGCCGGGTTCGACGCGCGCAGCTCGGGGATCTGCCGCTTGCGCCCGAGGAGCGTCGTCACGAAGCCCTTGTCGCGCGCCTGCTCCTTGATGTGGAGCATGTAGTAGCTGATCCCCGAATACGTCGCAAAGTACGTGTTGATGAACTCCTGCGCCTCGGCGCGCGGGATGTTCGCCCGGGTCGACAGCCCGAAGTCGCTCATCCCGTAGGCGATCCCGAAGTTGACCATCTTCGCCATCGAGCGTTCGGCGTGGGTCACCTCGCCCGGGTCCTTCTTCAGGACGCGCGCCGCGGTCTCGCGGTGGATGTCGGCGCCGCGCTCGAACGCGTCGCGCAGGTGCTGGTCGCCCGAGACGTGGGCGAGGATCCGCAGCTCGATCTGGGAGTAGTCGGCGGTCATCAGTGTCAGGCCCGGGGCGCCGGCCACGAACGCCCGCCGGATCCGCCGCCCGAGCGGCGTCCGGATCGGGATGTTCTGGAGGTTCGGGTCCGACGAGGACAGGCGCCCCGTCGCGGCGACGGCCTGATGGAAGGTCGTGTGCAGGCGGCCGTCCGCGGCGATGAGCTCCGGCAGCGCCTCGACGTACGTCGAGCGGAGCTTCGTGTACGTGCGCCACTCGAGGAGCTTGTCGACCATCGGGTGCGCGGCGCGAAGGTCCTCGAGCACCGAGGCGTCGGTGGACCAGCCGGTCTTCGTCCGCTTCCCCTTCGGAAGCTGCAGCTCCTCGAACAGGACCTCGCCGAGCTGCTTCGGGCTGCCGAGGTTGAACTCGTGGCCGACGTCGGCGTAGATCCCCTCCTGGAGGCGGTCGATCTCGGTGCCGAACTCGGCGTGCAGCGCGGCGAGGGCGTCGCGGTCGAGGGCGACGCCGACCGCCTCCATCCGGGCGAGGACCGCGATGAGCGGGAGCTCGAGCTCGGTGAACAGGCGGGTGAGGCCCTCGGCCTCGAGGGCCCGGGTCAGGGGCTCGCGGACGGTCAGCGCGGAGAGCGCCTCCAGTCCGGCGCGCCCGGCGGGGGTCAGCTCGGCGGCCGGCGGCAGGATCTGGTCCACCTGCTCGGCGACGACGTCGGCGATCGTCTGGCTGCGGAGCGCCGCGTTGAGGAGGTAGGCGACGACCTGCGTGTCGAACGCGACGGGCAGCTCGGGCGCCGCAGGATCCGCGGCGATCCGCTCGACGACGAGCCCCTTGATCTCGTGCCCGACGAGCGGGACGCGCGCGTCGGCGAGGAGCGCCGCGAGGCGCGCGACGTCCTCGGGCCCCTCCGCGGCGACGACGCGGCCGTCACCCCCGGCGAGCGCGAGCGCGAGCGGCGTGCCCGCGACCGGGCGCGGGTCGTCCTTCAGGAGCGCGGCGCCGATCTCGTCCTGGGCGGCGATCCACCCGGCGAGGCCGGCGAGCGTGTCGCCCGCGTGGAGCTCGATCCGCGACGGGTCGGCGATCGTCGCGGCGAGGAAGCTCGGAAGGTCGTCGGCGGCGACCGGGACCGCATCGGTCGTCCGGGTGGACGGCTGGCGGCCGGGGGCGAGCGAGCCCCCGCCCGACGGGGCGACGACGTCGAAGTCGAGCGAGAGCTGGAGGTCGCGGGCGCCGGCCGTGTCGGCCGGGCTTGCCGAGGCCCGGATCGGGCGGCCCGGGCCCCAGCCGGTCGGGCGCTGGGTGCCGGCCACGCGCGCCGCGGGGATCGGCTCGGCCTTGTCGGCGGCACGCAATGCCTCGAGCGTCTCCTCGGCTGTCTCGCCGCTGATCGGCGGCAGCCGCTCGATGAGCGAGCGGAACTCGTACTCGCGGAAGAGACGCATGACCGTGTCCCGGTCGTAGTCGCCGAGGCGCGCCGTCTCGAGGTCGAGCTCGACCGGGAGGTCGCGGACGATCGTCGTGAGGTCGCGCCCGAGGTACACCTGGTCGCGGTGCTCGCGGAGCTTCTCGCGCAGCTTCTCCGGCGTCACCTCGTCGATCCGCGCGTAGAGCGCGTCGAGGTCGCCGAACTCGCGGACGAGCTTCGCGGCGGTCTTCTCCCCCACCCCGGGCACGCCCGGGATGTTGTCGGTCGGATCGCCCTTCAGCGCCTTGTAGTCGATCATCTGGTCCGGGCGCAGCCCGAACCGCTCGTCGATCCGCGCCGGGTCGTACAGGACCGTGTTCTCGACGCCCGATCGGGTCGTCATCAGGCGCGTCCGGTCGCTGACGATCTGGAGCATGTCGAGGTCGCCGGTGACGATCGTCGTCTCCAGCCCGCGCTTCTCGGCCTCCACGACGAGCGTGCCGATGACGTCGTCGGCCTCGTAGCCCTCCCGCTCGAAGACGGGGATGCGGAGCGCCTTCACGACCTCGCGGACCTTCGGGAACTGGTCGCGCAGGTCGTCCGGCATCCGCTGGCGGGTTGCCTTGTACTCGGCGTACTGCTCGTGGCGGAACGTCGGGCCGGCAAGATCGAACGCGACCGCGATGTAGTCGGGGCGCACGTCCTGGATCCCGCGCAGGACGATGCTGCAGAAGCCGAAGACGGCGTTCACGAGCTCGCCCTTCGACGTCGTGAGGGGCGGGAGCGCGAAGTATCCGCGGTAGATGAGCCCGTTGCCGTCGAGCAGCATCAGGCGTTCCATCGGCAGGCCTCGGGACCGATCGGTCGCGTGCGGGTGGATCACCCGCAGTGTACCCGTCGAGCCTCGGCGGACGGACGGGCCGGATCGACGTCGGGTACGAAGAGGCCGGTCCCCGTGCTGTGAGCGCGGCCGCCGGTGGCGCGTGCGCCGGTCAGGAGAGGCGGGAGGCGACGCGGCGCAGGGCGAAGAGCGCGAGCCCGATCGCGACGAGTCCGAGCGAGAGCCCGAGCAGAGGACCGCTGCTGCCCTGGCCAAGGTCGCGACCACTGCCGCCCGTGTCGGTCGCGCGGGCCGCGCCTTCGTTCTGCGCGTCCTGGCCAGGCACCTGCGCGCCCGGAGCGCCGGCGTCGCCGGGCACCGGCGTCGGCTCCGAACCCACGAACACCTGGCCGGGGTCCGTGCTCTTCGGGCCACCCGATGCGAAGTTGTCCTGGCCCGGAACGCTCGTCGGCCCCTCCATGCCGCCCTCCTGCGTCGGGACCGGCGCCCCGGCAGTGCCGAGCGACGACG
>JBFKVO010000147.1:0-4307 GCA_041639095.1 Candidatus Limnocylindrales bacterium
ACACGCTCGTCCGCGAGGAGCTCGGGCTCGACCCGACCGAGCTCGGGTCGCCCTGGGGTGCCGCGGCCGGTTCGTTCGCGGCGTTCGCGATCGGCGCTGTCGTCCCCGTCCTCCCGTACCTGACCGGCCAGGCGACCGCGCTCGTGTTCCTTGCGTCGCTCGGACTCAGCCTCGCGGCTCTCTTCGCGGTCGGAGCCGGCGTGAGCCTCCTGACCGGGCGTTCGACCGTCTTCGCCGGGTTGCGCCAGGTCGGCATCGGACTCGGGGCGGCGGCGGTGACGTACGCGGTCGGCAGCATCATCGGCGTCTCCGTCGCCGGGTGATCGGGGTGCGAACCGGCTGGCGCGACCTCGTCATCGCGGCCACCGTGGGCGCGGGTCTCGGCGCGTACCTCCTGCTCTGGTTCCGCTGGCCCATCCCGATCTCGATCGGCGCGGCCGTCGTCCTCGCGATCCTCGTCTTCGCCACATCGCGGTCCCTCGCGCGCGATCCCCGAGAGGCCGACGAGGCGTGGCGCGCGGCGGCCCCCGACCTCGTCGAGCCGCGCGTCGGACCGCTCGACCCGTCGTCGAGCGACGGAGCGACCTCACCGTCCCGCGACCGCGCGTCGCCTCCCGAGGAAGGGAGTGTCGAGGGGGTCCCGTCCCCCGACCGGCGATGACGGGCGGGTCGGCGGACCGGTTCGCGGCGCGGCTTCGGTCCGCGGGCCTCGAACCAGGCTCCTGGTCGAACGGACCGGGCGACCGGTACGGCGTGCATCGCCACGACTACGACAAGGTCATCGTCTGCGCCCAGGGCTCGATCCGGTTCGGGTTGCCGGCGACCGGGACGGCGATCGACCTCGAGGTGGGCGAACGCCTCGAGCTGCCCGCCGGCACGGACCACGACGCGCTCGTCGGGCCGGGAGGCGTGGTCTGCCTGGAGGCGCATCTGCCGGCGGGCTCGCTGACGGAGCCGGTGCGACGCGCCTCCGACGCCTGGTAGGACGCGGTGTCGTGGCGCACGGGGTGCCCACGCGCGGTGGGGTAGGCTGATGGCGTCATACCCGAGACGGAGGGGACCGGCCGTGATCGCGACCGCCACGAGCTGCCCGGAGGGCCCCGCGCGCGCGATCCGCTGCCCGCGTCGTCGACGAAACCGAGCCGGACCGTGAGGCGTACCCCGTGACGGAGGGGCGATCGGACCGGGAGGCCGAGACTGCGCTCGTCGCCGAGGTCGCAGCCGGGTCGCACGACGCGCTCGCCATCCTCTACGACCGCCACGCCGTCGCGATCCACGCGCTGGCCAGGCGGATGACGGCGGACCGCCAGATCGCCGAAGAGGTCGTGCAGGAGACGTTCCTTGCCCTGTGGAACCGCGCGGAGCTCTACGACCCGAACGTCGGCTCGCTCGGGACGTGGCTGTACGCGATCGCCCGGAATCGGATCGTGGACCGGCTGCGCGCCGCCGGCCGCCGGCCGACGCTCGTCCCGCTCTCGTCGGTCGGTGACGAGGGCACGGACGCGACGACGGTCCTCGAGCGGACGGTCGAGGCCGGGACCGTCGTCGGCGGTGCCACGGACGCACCCGGTCCCGAGGCCGCCGCCGAAGCGGCCGAGACGCGTGCCGTCGTCGGCCGCGCGCTCGAGTCGATGCCGGCCGCGGAGCGGACGGTGATCGAGCTCGCCTATCGAGCCGAACTCACCCAGTCCGAGATCGCCGCGCGACTCGGGTGGCCGCTCGGGACCGTGAAGACGCGCACGCGCCGGGCCCTCGGCCGTCTTCGCGTCGTGCTCGCCCCGATGCTGGGCGACGCGGCGGCCCCGGCATCGCCTGCCGCAGCGGACGAACCCGTCCATGACGAACCGGCCCATGAGGACGTCGTCCGATGACGATGGAACACGACGACGCGCTCGAGCTCATCGAGATCGCCGCCGCCGAGCCCGCCGGGATCGACCGGCTGATGGCGGGCGACACACCGGAGGCAGCGCGCCTGGCCGGCCACCTTGCCGAGTGTGCGGCATGCGGGCAGGAGCTCGTGCGGATCCGACGGCTCGCGGCGATCGTCCGCGAGATGGTGCTCGATCTGCCCGCCCCCGAACTCCGGGAGCGGACGCTCGCGCGCGTCGCGGCGGTCGGCCGGCTCGCGCCGACGGCCGGGTCGCTGGCGGGACCGGCCGAGGCGAACGCGGGCGGACCGCCGACGCCGGCCCCGGCCGTCGCGCCCGACATCACAGCGACCGGTCCCTCGGCTGTCGCCGGGGCCGATGCGACAGCCGCTCCTGCCGAGGCGACCCCCACCGCGCTCCCCGCGGCGCGTGCGCGTCGGCGCCCGCCGGCCGCACTGCGTACCGTCGCCTCGGTCGCGGCCGTCCTCATCGCGGTCGTCGGGACCGGGATCATCGTGTCGGCCCAGCGCGACGCGGAGTTCGCGGACCAGGCCGCCGCGATCGCGCGCGCCGACCAGGCCGTTGCGGCACTCGCGAAGGTCTCGGCATGGTCGATGCGCGTCGGAGCGGAACCGGACGCGTCGCGGGTCGTGCTGGCCGGCGCTCCCGGCGAGGCGGCACGCGGGACGATCGTCTTCGCGCCGACCACGCTCGACCTGGTCGTCGTCGTGTCCGACCTCGCCGAACCACCGCCGGGCCAGGAGTACCGCTGCTGGGTGGACGTCGCGAGCGGCCGGGAGCCGGTCGGCCGGATGTTCTTCGGTGGGGGCCTCGCCTACTGGGTCGGGCCGGTGGACGCGCTCGCCGAGGTCACGCCCGGGACGCTGTTCGGGATCTCCCTCGTCGACGCGAACGGCTCGTCGCTATCCGACGGCCCCGTCCTCACCGGCAGGTTCTGAGCGCCGACTCCGCCTGCGTCGCGACGGGGTGGCCCGCGCCGGCGGCGCCTCGTCCGCGGCGGCCTCGCCGGCTGCCGCCGGCGGCGCCTCGTCCGCCGGCGACGCCTCGTTCGCCGCGGGCGCGCTGACGGTGCCTCCTTCGTCCGGCCGCGGCTCCGGGCCTTCGTCGGCGACGTCGGCGGTCGTCCGACCACGGGGCGTCGCGACCGCGTCGGCACCCGATCCGGTCGCGGAACCCGGCACCGTCGCCGGCTCGAGGTCCGGATCGGGCGGCGGGCTCGACAGGTAGGTCCGATGCTCGGCGAGGACCGCCTCGACGAGCGCCGCGTCCACGCTGCGCCGCCGGCGTCGCAGCCGCGCGGCGATCCACGCGGCCTCGGCGGCCTGCTCGGCCTCGTCGAGGTCGTCGTCGCGTCGGCGCGACTCGCTCACGACGAGCCAGGTCAGACCGGCGCCGATGACGAGGCCGAGGATGAGCAGCCACCAGTCGAACGCGGCGATCATCCCGGTCGGCGACCGCGCACGGCGTGGGCGAGGGGGGCGGGGGCGTGGGGAGACATCCGCCGGCCAGTCTAGGGCATGCGTGGGGGCGCGGGCCGGCCGTAGAGCCGGCAGCCCGCGCCGGCCGTCGAGCCGGCAGCCCGCGCCGGCCGTCGAGCCGGCAGCCCGAGCTGCCGCTTGTGCGGTCCCTCACCGACCGACCCGGATACACTCAGCCTCCGATGATCACCTTCACCCCGGACCCGATCGCGTTCCAGCTCGGCCCGATCCCCGTCTACTGGTACGGGATCGGCTACGCCGCCGGCCTCGCCGCCGCGTATCTCGTCCTCGTTCGCGAGGCGCGACGGATGGGCCAGGACCCGAACCTCGTGGGCAACGGGATGATCCTCGTCGCGATCGCCGCGCTCATCGGCGGCCGCGCCTACCACGTGATCGACCAGTGGGACCTCTACAAGGACGACCTTGCGCGGATCGTCCTCCCGCCGTACTCCGGCCTGGGCGTGTACGGCGGCCTGGCGACCGGCCTCGTGACGGTCGTCGTCTACGCGCGATTGAAGAGGGTGCCGTTCTGGACCTGGGCTGACATCATCGCGCCGGCGCTGTTCGTGATGCAGGGCATCGGGCGCCTGGGGAACTTCTTCAACCAGGAGTTGTACGGAACCCCGACGACGCTGCCGTGGGGGATCGCGATCGACTGCCAGCACCGGATCGCGGCCTATCCGTGCGATCTGTACCCGTTCGCATCGACCTTCTTCCAGCCCCTGTTCCTGTACGAATCGCTGAGCGGGTTCCTCGGCGCCGCGACGCTCCTCTGGATCGGGCGCCGATTCCGCGACCGGTTGCGCCCCGGCGACCTCATCATCATCTTCTTCGTCTGGTACGGGATCGTCCGATTCCTGCTCGAGCCGCTTCGCTCGGACAACTGGCTCATCGGGGGGATCCCGGCGGCCCAGATCGCGTCGCTCGTGTTCATCGGTGG
>JBFKVO010000148.1:0-4285 GCA_041639095.1 Candidatus Limnocylindrales bacterium
GCGTCCTCGGCGTCGACACCGACCCGATCGCCGTCGAATCCACGCGCGCGAACGCGCGCGCGAACCGGCTCTCCGGTCGCATCCGCGCGCGCGCCGGCTCCGTCCCGACGGGAGAGCCGCCGTTCGATGTCGTCCTCGCGAACCTCATCGCGTCGCTCCTCGTCCGGCTCGCGGGGGACATCGCCGGGGAGCTGCGACCGGGGGGCTCGCTCGTCGCGTCGGGGATCTTCGTGGACCGCGAGGGCGACGTCCGCGCGGCCCTCGAGGGGGCCGGCCTCACCATCGCGGAGCGGACGGCGGACGGGGAGTGGGTCGCCCTCGGCGCCCGCCGTCCGGCCGCCGGCTGACGACGACCTACAATCGGCGGACGATGCCTCCGGCCCTGTTCCCCATCCTCCTGACGACCCACATCGCGCTCGCGGTCGCGCTGTTCCTCCCGTCGATCCTCCTGCCGTTCGCGCTGCGTGTCCGGCGCCCCGCGACCGAATCCCCGCATCCGGTCGTTCGCGGCCTGCTCTGGATGCAGGCGCACGGAACGGTCGCGATCGGCGCCGGGCTCGCCCTGACCGGCGTCGGGATGCTCACCGTCCTCGGCCCGACGTTGCTCGGCCAGCCGTGGCTGCTCGCCGCCCTCGCGATCTACACCGGCAACCTCGTCCTCGCGTTCTTCGTCCAGCGCCCGAACCTGCGGCGGCTCCTCGGCGTCAGTGCCGCCTGGGACGACGAGCGCTGGCGGCAGCGCGCCCGGCGCCAGCGCTACGTGTCGTACGCGATGGCAGGCCTCGTCGGAACGATCGCCTTCCTCATGAGCACGAAGCCGGACCTGTGGTGATCCCCGAAGGGAGGAGGCCCAGATGACGACGCGCACGACCGATCCCGCCTGCCTGTTCTGCCGGATCGTCGCCGGCGAGATCCCCTCGACCGTCGTCCACGACGACGACGACGTGCTCGCCTTCCGCGACATCGCGCCACGCTCGCCGACGCACATCCTCGTCATCCCGAAGACGCACGTCGCTTCGGTCGCCGCCCTCGACGACGCGACGGCGCCGCTCGCGGGACGCCTGCTGCTGACGGCCGCCCGGATCGCGGAGTCCGAGGGGATCGCCGAGGCCGGCTACCGGGTCGTCTCGAACGTCGGTGCGTGGGGCGGCCAGACGGTCGACCACCTCCACTTCCATGTCATGGGGGGCCGCTCGTTCGGATGGCCGCCCGGCTGACCGGCCCGGCGCCGCTCGCGGCCGCGCTGCTCGGCGCGGCCCTGCTCGTCGTGGCCTGCGCCCCGGATCGCGGCGGACCGATCGTCACGTTCCCGCCGACGACGTTCGGGACGGGCCTCGTCACCGGCGCGACCGAAGCGACGCGCGCGAACGTGGCCCGGGCCATCGCGCCGCTCGGGCTGCGGCTCGGCAGGCCGCAGGCCCCGTACCGGCCCGGCGAATCCCCGCTCTTCGAGGCGGCGCCGCGGACCGTCTTCGAGATCGAGCTGCCGGGCGGGTCCGGGGCCGCTCGCACAGCCCTGCTGTCGATCTACGAGTTCGCGAACGAGGACGCGGCGACGGCCGCGGCGGACGAGCAGGCCCGCTACGTCGCGAGCCCGGTCGGCCGCGTCCTGTTCACGACCGGCACCCAGTTCACGATCCGGCGCGACGGTCGCGCGGTCGTCTTCTATGCCTGGCTGCCGGCCGAGGACGAACCACTCGCGCGCGAGATCGCCGACGCGCTCGGCTCGGTGGGGATCGCGGTCGCCGTCCCGAGCTGACCGGCGTCAGGACTCGCGGATCGGCAGGCTCGACGCCATCGGGTCGTTCGCGGTCGGACCCTCGCCGCGATCGGCCGCCACCCACGCCCGGACCTCGTTGCGGCGGATCTTGAGCGTGTGGGTCCGCGGGAAGTCCAGCTCGGGCCAGAGCCGCCAGCCGGCGATCCGCTGCTGCGGGCCGAGCGTCGCATTCGCCGCCTTCACGGCGGCCTGGATCGCAGCGCGTGTCCCTTCCGGGTCCGGCTCCGCCGCCGGCCGGGTCGATCCGGCGGACGCCGCCGCGAGCGGGCCGGTGCCCGGCGCGAGGACGACCGCCTCGATCCGGCCCGGGTCGGTCTCGAGGACGACCGAGTCGCGGATCCCCGCGTCGCGCAGCGCGTTCTCGATGTCCTCGGGGAAGACGTTGAAGCCGTTCGGCAGGACGATCATGTCCTTCTTGCGGCCCATGAGGACGAGGCGGCCCGCGGCATCGAGCCGCCCGAGGTCGCCCGTGTGGTACCAGCCGTCGGCATCGAACACCGCGGCCGTCGCCTCGGGATCCTGCCAGTAGCCCTTGAACAGGGTCGGCCCGCGGAAGAGGACCTCGCCGTCGTCGGCGAGGCGCATCTCGACCGGGTGCGGCGCCCGTCCCACCGTCCCGAGCCCGTGGTCGGACAGCGTCGTGCACGTCCCCGAGCCCGTCTCCGTCGAGCCGTAGCCCTGGATGACCGTGATCCCGAGGTCCTCCCACGCCTGCTGGACCGCGGGCGGCAGATAGGCCCCGGAACTGACCATGAGGCGCAGCCCACCGCCGAGCTGCCGGTGGACCGAGCGGAACAGCACCCGACGCAGGCCCATCGGCAACCGCCGGGCGATCGCGCGCAGGCGGTCGAACGCGGCCCGGCGACCCGAACGGTCCACCTCGCGCTCGATCGCCGACCAGAAGAGGTCGAGCACCTGGGGCACGACGATCATCGAGGTCACGCGATGGTCGCGGATCGCGTCGAACACGACGCGCGGGTTCCGGCTCCGCACGTAGAGGATGTCGGCGCCCACCGACAGCGCGTAGAACAGGCCGACGCCCTGTTCGAGCAGGTGCGACAGGGGCAGGAGCGAGACGATCCGGTGCTCGAGGGGCGGGAGGATCTCGTCGAACGTCGTGATCGTGGCGACGACGTTGTCGTGGGCGAGCATGACGCCCTTCGGGGCCCCGGTCGTGCCGGACGTGAAGATGAGGTCGAACACGTCCCCGGGGGCCGGTCGGGGCCAGGCGGCGAGCTGCTCCTCCCAGTCGGGCGGGAAGATGGCGCCGGGCTCCGCACACAGTGCGTCGAGCGTCGTCGTCGGGAAGTGCTCGAGGCCGGCCTCGCGCGGGTCGGGCGCGTCCCGACCGGTCCCGAGGAGGAGCCGCTTCGCGCCGGAGCGCTCGACGATCGCCTTGATCGCTGCCGGCGACATCCGCAGGTCGAGCGGGACGAGGACGAGCCGCGCCCGGATCGCCCCGAAGTAGGCGGCCGGGAGCTCCGGCGTGGACGCCGACCAGGTGAGGACGCGGTCCCCGGGCTCGAGCCCGGACGCGCGGAGCCGCCACGCCGCGAGGCGCGTGCGCCGGTCGAGCTCGCGGTACGTCCACGACGTCGTCGTCCCGTCGTCGAGGCGCAGCCCGAGCGCCGGCCGATCCCCGTAGCGGTCGACCGATCGATCGAGGAGGTCGAGCAGCGTTTCCATCGCCAGGCTGAATCCTACGACGCGCCCCGTCACGCATCGTCACGGCCCCGATCTCGCGCGGCCCCACGCAGACGAACGAGGAACTGGGGATCGGGGCCCGGTTGACCCTCCCGGGAGCCTCGGCTATGCTCCGCCAGCCTGTCGACGGCCCGCTTCGCGACCGTCGAGCGCAGCGCCGCCGTCGGGCTCACGAGCGCGCTGCGAGGTTCGAGATGCAGCCCGAGGAGGTGAACCGGGATTGGCCGAAGTCCGAGTCGGTGAGAACGAGACGTTCGAAAGCGCCCTGCGCCGCTTCAACAAGAAGATCCAGCAGTCGGGCATCCTCGCCGAGGCTCGCCGTCGCGAGCACTACGAGAAGCCGAGCGTGAAGCGCAAGCGCAAGGAAGCCAAGCGCAAGAAGAACGCCCGCACGCCCCAGGGCTGACCTGCCCCGGGCGCTCCCGCCCGAGGTGCCATCGCCGGTGTCCCTCAGCGAACGGATCAGGAACGACGTGACGGCCGCGATGCGGTCGGGTGACGTGCTGCGTCGCGACGTCCTTCGCATGGTCCAGAACGCGATCTACAACGCCGAGAAGCGCGACCAGCGCACGTACTCCGACGACGAGGTCGTCGGGGTGATCGCGCGCGAGGTGAAGACCCGCCGTGAATCCGTGGAGGCCTTCCGCGGCGGCGGTCGCACGGACCTCGCCGCCAAGGAGGAGGCCGAGATCGCGGTCCTCCAGGACTACCTGCCCCAGGCCCTCGACGAGGCGGCGCTCACGTCGCTCGTCGCCGACGCCATCCGCGAGACCGGCGCCGCAAGCCCGCGTGACCTCGGGA
>JBFKVO010000149.1:0-4276 GCA_041639095.1 Candidatus Limnocylindrales bacterium
GAAGGCGCTCGCGAACCTGATCAACGCCCAGTTCGACATGACGGTCGTCGGGGAGGCGAGCAACGGGCGCGAGGCGCACGAACGCGTGCGCGAGATGACGCCCGACCTCGTCGTCATGGACGTCCAGATGCCGGAGACCGGCGGCATCGACGGCGTGCGCTCGATCCGGGCGTCGGGCTCCCGCGTGCCGATCGTGATGCTGACGATCTCCGACGAGGACGAGGACCTCTTCGAGGCGATCCGGGCCGGTGCGAACGGCTACCTGCTGAAGAACCTCAAGCCCGAGCAGCTCTTCGATGGCATCCGCGGCGCGGTCCGCGGTGAGTCGCCGATCTCGTCGGCGGTCGCCTCGCGTCTCCTCGACGCGTTCCGCCATGGCGGTCCGCCGTCGACGCTCCGCGCCCCGGACACCCTGAACGGGGACGAGGGCCTCACGCGCCGCGAGCTCGAGGTCCTCCGACACGTCGCCGCGGGGCTGTCGAACAAGGAGATCGCGAGCCAGCTGACGATCACCGAGGGGACCGTCAAGAACCACGTGCACCATGCCCTCGAGAAGCTCCACCTGAGCAACCGCGTCCAGGCAGCCGCCTACGCGGTCCGCCACCGCATGGGCAACGACCGCGACGCCGGGTACTGACCGAAGCCGCCCGCCATAGGCCGTGCGATAGAGCCTGCGCTCCGAATGTGTGCACTCGGACGGATAGGCGGGCCCGTCGCTGACCCGTAGCATCGCGCCTTGGGCGAACCCGCCCACCTGCCGAGGGAGAACCCGTGGCGGCCGGACCGGATCGCGTCGTCGTGCTCTACCGACACCCCCTCCTCGGCGAGGGGCTCGGGCAGATGCTCGCCGCGGAAGAGGGGATCGTCGTCTCGACCGTGAGCCTCGAGACGATCGAGGAGCTGGACGTCGCGCTCGCCTCGCGGCCCGACGTCGTCGTGTTCGAGGAGGGCGGCCCGATCGGCGTCCTCGACGTCCTCCGGCGCTCCGAGGCGTCGGTCGTCGTCGACGTGGACATCCGCTCGTCGACCGCCTGGACCTTCCAGCGGCGCGCCTTCCGGTCGGCGCCCGACGAGGTCCTCGGCGCGATCCGCGAAGCGCTCCATGGGCGTCACGAGGCCGATGAAGGATGCTCGGGGTCGCGATCGGTGCGCCGACGCAAGTCGGTCCTCGGGGTCGGGGCGCCCACTCGGCCCGATCCGTCGACCTCGACCGTCTGACGACCCCGCCCCGCCCGCCCCGGCACCCGATCGGCCGATACACGTCGCGCGCTCGGTCATTCGGGCCCGCCTGTACCGATCTTCTATCGCCCGGCGGATAGGAACGCGCGCATCGGGACGCGACGATGGTCGCGATCGGCGCCCGTCCGTGGTGCGCCGTGCACAGGAGTGGATCCGAACGGTGTCCTGGATCGCGTCCGTCACGAAGCGCTCCGAAGCGGGGATCGACGCCATCGCGAGGCGACTGGCGCCGACGCTGGATGCCCTCGCGAGGCGGACGGAGCCGGCCCGTAATGCCGTCGCCGGGCGCCTCCGGGCGATCCCCGAGGACCGGCTCGACCGGCTGACGAAGGTCGCCGCCCTGGCGTTCGTCGGCGCGCTCGTCGTCTTCGTCGCCATCTACGCCTTCGACCGGTTCCGGGCGCCCGCTCCCGGCATCGTCGACCGCGAGATCGGTCGCCTCGAGACGGTCGTCCGTGCAGACCCGAACGACATCGCAGCGCGCGGGCAGCTCGCCGACGCCTACCTGGCCGCCCGTCGCTACGAGGAGGCGATCGCGTCCTACGATGCGATCCTCACGACCGGCAAGGCCGACAAGGCCGCCCACTTCGGCCGCGCCAAGGCCTACGAGGGCATCGGCGACCTGCCGGCCGCGCGCGCGGACTACCAGGCCGTCGTCGACATCGGGCGCGATGCCGAGATGGCCCACGTCGACCCGGTCCTCAACGCGGCGTATTACGGCCTCGGGTCGATCGCGCTCGCGCTCGACGAGCCGGCTGCCGCGATCGAGCATCTCTCCGCCGCCCTGGCGATCAAGCGCTCGGACGCCGACGCGCTGTACCTGCTCGGCGTCGCCTACCTCGCGACGGACGACGCGGCCGCGGCCATCGAGCCGCTGCGCAGCGCTGTCGCGTTCGTGCCGATCGGCTGGCCGGATCCCTACCGCGCGCTCGCCGACGCCTATGGGCGGACCGGCGACGCGACGCTCGTGAGCTGGGCGGCCGCGATGGGCGACCTTGCCGAGGGTCGGGTGGCCGCCGCCGAGAGCGGCCTGCTGGCACTCCTCGACGGCCCCGCGGCTCTCGAGGCGACGCTCGGGCTCGCGTTCCTCGACGAGATGCGCGGCGACAATGTCGCGTCCGCTGCCTGGTATCGGCAGGCGCTGGCGCTCGATCCCGAGAACGCATCGGCCCTCATGGGGCTGAGCCGGGTGGCTCTGCCCGACGCGGTGGGGAGCGCCGCCCCGTGACCGCCACCCCGAACGCGATCCCGGCCGGTCCCGCGTCGGGCGAGGCCGATCCCGAGCGACGCCGTCGGCGCCGCAAGATCCTCGCGCTGCTGCTCCTGCTGCTCGCCCTCGTCCTGCTCGCCCTCGTCATCATCTGGTACCTCCTGTTCCGGCAGCCGATCCCCCTGCCGGTGATCCCGGTCGATCCGCTGCCGTCCTATGCGACGAGCATCTACGGCGCCGACGATCCAGCCGGCGTCGCCGTCACCGGCTCCGGCGACCGGATCTACGTCGCGGAGACGGGCGGGGAGCGGGTCGTCCGCGTGTTCAGCGCCGGTGGGGTCGAGCTCGGCGTGTTGCGCCCGCCGGCGACGACGGGGCCCGAGCACGTCCCGGTCTACGTCGCCCTCCACCCGACGACCGGCGACGTCTACGTCAGCGACCGGCCGACCGGTGCGATCCACGTCTACGACCGGGAAGGGGTCTACCTGCGCGAGTTCCGGCCCGCGGATGTCGTCGGGGCCTGGCAGCCGATCGGGCTTCTCGTCGACGCGGGAGGGAACGTCTTCGTCACCGATGTCGCCGGGGATCACCGCATCCTGAAGTTCGATCCGTCCGGGGCTCTCGTCCACACGTTCGGCCTGGAGCAGGGACTCCTCTTCCCGAACGGTGTCGCCGTCGACGCCGACGGACGCGTCTACGTCACCGACAGCAACAACGGGCGGCTCCTCGTGTACGCCGCCGACGGCGCGCTCGTCGCGACGATCGGGCGGGGTGCGGGCGCCGGGAACCTCGGGCTCCCGCGCGGCATCGCGATCGACCCAGCCGGGCGGGTGTTCGTCGTCGACTCGAGCGGCCAGGGGGTCACCGTCTACTCGACGCTCGAAGAGGGCGCCACGACGCCCGAGTATCTCGGGTTCTTCGGCGGGCAGGGCCTCGCCGACGGTCAGTTCTCGTTCCCCATGGGCGTGGCGGTCGACGACCGCGGCCGCGTGTACGTGGCCGACACGTCGAACGACCGCGTTCAGGTCTGGAGCTATTGAGGTGATCCGGATGGATCAAGGGAGGTGCGTATCAACCCACGACGTGCGCCGGCAGTGCCGGCATCGCTCACCAGCGCAACCGTCAGCAGAAAGGAGGTGGGGACAGTGAGGCGATGGGCGCTCCTGCTGGCAGGCGGCGCCGTCTGGCTGATCCTTGCCGCAGTCCCTGCCCTGGCCGACGGCGGACCCCACGTCCTGACGAACAACAACGGGTCGTTGGGGCTCAACGCCGACGGCTGTGCCGGGTGCCATCGGGCACACACGGCCCAGGGTCCATTCCTCATCAACGCGGCGAACGACGAGGCGCTCTGCCTGACGTGCCACGGCGCGGCAGTCACGGGCTCCACCGTCGACGTCATGACCGGCATCCAGTACACCCTCGACGGCACCGGCCTCCGGTCCACGACGCAGCTCGGCGCCCTCCGGGGCGGCGGCTTCGATCAGGCCCGGCTCGGTGAGCCGGCCCGGCTCACGTATGAGCGGCTCGCCGGCAGCTTCTCACAGCGACCGAAGGTCACCGTGGGCCCGGCCGAGGACGTGAACTCCGCGCACCTCGCGCTGCCCGAGAACGGCCTGACCAACACCGGCATCGCGTGGGGCAACGGAGCGAACGGAAGTGGCGCCGGTCCGACGGTCGCCCTGAGCTGCGCGTCCTGCCACAACCCGCATGGGAACGGCCAGTACCGCATCCTCAACCCGGTCCCGAATCCCGCCGGCGCCGGCTTCGTCGCCGCCGGGACTCCGGCCAACGTCACCGACGCGGCGCTTCCACCGGCCGGCGACACGC
>JBFKVO010000150.1:0-4257 GCA_041639095.1 Candidatus Limnocylindrales bacterium
CCGTTCGAGATGCCGGCGACGACCTGGATGTTCGGGTCGCTCTGGAGCGCGTTGAACTGGTCGGGCTGGATGCCGCGGACGTAGTCGATCTCACCCGAACGCAGGGCCTGGACAGCCGTGTCCATGCTCTGGAACGTGTTGACGATCACCTCGTCGGCCGCGCCCACCTTGCCCCAGTAGTGGGGGTTGCGCCCGAAGCGGATGAAGCTGCCGGGCTCCCACTGGATCGCCTGGTACGGGCCCGTGCCCACGACCGGCGGCTCGTTGAGGAACGGGTCGGAACCCTCCGCGCTGCCGATCTCGTCGAGCGTGTACTGCTCCCAGATGTGCTTCGGCAGGATCGGCACGTACGCCTGGAGGAGGAGCTGGTTCGCGAACTCCGTCTCGACGATGAACGTCTGCGGATCGGGGGCGCTGATCCCGATCATGCCGGCGTTCGTGAGGTAGCCCTCGAGGTAGCCCGCGCCGAGGTAGAACCCGTCCTCGGACGCGTTGCTGCGCTCGGTCGCGTCGAGGACGAGCTGGTACGTGTAGAGCGCGTCGGCGGACGTCGCCGGCGTGCCGTCCGACCAGAGCATCCCCTCGCGGATGTGGAACGTCCAGGTCAGGCCGTCGTCCGAGACCTCCCAGCGGTCGGCGAAGCCGGGGACCGGCTCGAGGTCCTGCCCGAAGTTCAGGAGCAGGTCGTAGTTGAGCGTGAAGATCTCGAAGTCGACGACGAGGATCGAGCTGAACGGATTGAGGACCTGGAGGTCCTGGTCCGTCCCCGTGCGCAGGATGAGGTGGTTGCTGGCCGTGGCCAGTCGCGCCGCGGGCGCGAGCGCTGCGAGGACGAGCGCGAGGGCCACGAGGACCCGCGCCGCGCGCGCCCGGACCGGTGATCGCATCATCAGGCCTCCTCCTGCCCGCGGTCCCGACGCGGGGTCCCGCGCGTGCCGCACCGCCCCCTCGACGTGCCGGACCGTATACACGCTCGGGCGGCGCAATGCAAGGTCCCGGCGCGCTTGACGCGTCGCGCGCAGCGGAACGCGCACGAAGGCGAGCGTGAGCCGGGCGCCACGCAGCAACGGGTCGGCGCCGTCAGTCGTCGGCGGTGACGACCTCCTCGACCTCGAGCGTGCCGGCGCCGGCATCGAGCGTCGCGAGGGCGCCGAGGGGCACGGTCGCGTGGTGCTTGCCGTGACCCACCGGCAGGCCGACGAGGACCGGGATGCCGAGCGGCTCGAGGAGCTCCTCGAGGACGTCCTCGATCGAGTGCGACTGGGTGTAGAACGAGTTCTTCGCCTCGATGTGCGGCAGGACGATCCCCGCCGCCTGCGCGAGGACCCCGGCGTTGCGGAGGTGGGTCAGTTGGCCGTCGAGATCCTCGGGTTCGACCGGGATGTCCTCGAGGACGAGGATCCGCTCGCGGGCGTCGATCTCGATCCGGGTCCCGATCGTCGAGGCCACGAGCCCGACCGTGCCGCCGGTGAGGCGTCCCGTCACGCGGCCGGGCCGGAGCGTTCGGACCCAGGGATCGTCCGGGTCGCGCGGGATCGGACCGTACGGCTCGTCGGAGAAGAGCGCCCGATGGAGGGTGCCCTTCGAGAACGCGCTCGTCTGCGGGTCGCCGACCCCCGATGCGCTGTTCGAGTAGAACGAGATCCCGCCGTGCCAGCGCTGCTTCGCGAGATGGACGGTGGTCACGTCGCTGTACCCGCAGAAGGCGACCCGACTTCGCGCGAACACCGCCTCGTCGAACAGGGGGATGAGCCGCGGCGAGCCGAACCCGCCCTGGAGCGCGAACACGGCGCGGTTCGCAGGATCCGCCAGGGCCGCGTGGAGGTCGGCGGCCCGGTCCTCGTCGCGGCCCGCGAGGTAGCCGCGTCGATCGTTCACGTGGGCGCCGAGGCGGACACGGAGACCCCAGCCCTCGAGGCCGGCGATCGCGCGCTGCAGCTCGCTCCGGTTCGCCCATGGCGATGCCGGTGCGACGATCGTCACGAGATCACCGGCGCGCAGCCGGGCCGGCTTCGGGACCTCGTCGCGCTCGCGGCTCATCGGGCCCGCTCCGCGGCCGCCCCCGGCACGGCGCGACCCAGGGCCCGCTCGAGCGCGACCCGTTGGATGCCGAGCACCGACAGCGCGTCCACGATCCGTCCGTCGAGCGTCATCGCGACCGCCTCGTCGAAGGGCACGCGCGCGATCGCGAGGTCCTCGGTCCCCTCGGGGGCGGCGTCGCCCTCGATGAGCCCGGTCGCGAGGTAGAGGACCGCGACCTCGTCGGTCACCGAGTTCGACAGTTCGGCCCGTGCGATCTCGCGCCAGTCCCGCGCGTCGAGGCCGGTCTCCTCCCGCAGCTCCCGGCGCGCACCCTCGAGCGGCGGCTCACCGTGCGGGGATCCGCCCTCCGGGATCTCGAGCGAGCGATGGCCGAAGGTGTAGCGGTCCTGCTCGACGAGCACGATCCGGTCGTCGGCGTCGAGTGCGACGACGCCGACGGCGACGTTCGCGAAGTGGACGACACCGTAGATCCCGGGCTGCCCGTCGGGCCGGAGCACGTCGTCGTGCCAGATCGTGATCCACGGGTTCTCGTACGCCACGCGGCGTGAGACGCGCCGCCATCCCCCCGCGCCGCCGTGCTCGTCGCTCATCGCCGCATCGTAACGGGCCTCCGTGACGGCGGGGCGGTCTTCGCGTCTCTACGGCTGGGCCGCGCCGGCGCCGGCATCGCGCGCCGGCCGGCCGAAGACAGAGGCGGACCGTGACGATCGCGTGGATCCTCGGCGCGATGGTGCTGGCCGGACTGCTGATGGGCACCTCGGTCGGGCTCGTCGCGGTCCTCGAGGCCGGCGACCCGCTGCGCGCCCCGGACCGCGACGGCGCCGTCGCCGCCCGCGCGTCCGACGCCGACCCTGCCTCGCTGGACGGGCCCGACCGCGAGCGGGCCGCGTGATGGGCCGTGGGCGCATCGTCGCCCTGTCAGTGGCCGCGGCCGGATTGCTGGTGACCGCCGGATACGCGATGGCCTCGGCGGCCGTGTACGACCGCCTCGCGACGCTGTCCGGCTCGTGCCGCGATGGCCTCGGGACGAACGATCCGACGGCGTTCCGGCCCGACGGCGGCGAGGCCGTCGATTTGACGCCGTACCTGATGCCGTCGCCCGGATCGGTGTCGATCCCGAGCCGGACGCCCGGGATCGATCTCGCGGCGTGGTGGATCCCGGGCAGGTCGGCGGACGCCCCTGTCGTTCTCGTCGTCCATGGACTGGCGGCCTGCCGCCGCGACGTCACGGTCCTGCTGCCGGCCGGGATGCTCCACCGGGCCGGCTTCGCCGTGCTCCTGGTCGACCTGCGCGATCACGGCGAGAGCTCCGACGAGGACCGCCGGCAGGCGGGCGGCACGGACGAGTACCTCGACGCCCTCGGCGCGTGGGACTGGCTCCGGGCCCGTGGCCACCCTGCATCGACGATCGGGCTGTTCGGCGCGTCGATGGGAGCGGCCACGGTGCTGATCGCAGGCGGCGAGGAGCACGACGTCGCCGCGGTCTGGGCGGATTCCAGCTACGCGGACATCGCGTCGATCGTCGGGGACGAGCTCCAGCGCGAGGGGTATCCACGGATCCTCGTGCCGGGCACGATGCTCGCCGCCAGGATCGTCGGCGGCGACGACCTCGAGACGCGCACGCCCATCGGGGCAACGGCTGCGTACCGGGGCCGGCCCGTGTTCGTGACGCACGGCCTCTCCGACGACCGGATCCACCCACACTACGGCGGCGCGATCGTCGAGCGCCTCGTCGCCGCGAGCGCCGACGTCGAAGCCTGGTTCGTGCCGGGCGCCGGGCACACGAAGGCGATGCTCACCGACACGGCCGGCTACGAGCGACGCCTCGTCACGTTCTTCGGGTCGACCCTCGAGGGGGCGCGCTGATGGACACCTCGGGCCGAGCGCGCGGCGCGGGCGCGCTCGCGATCCTCGTGACCGCTGCGCTCGTCCTCGTCGGCGGGATCCCTGCAACGGAGCCCAGCGTGCTGCCCGCGCCGAATGTCCCGCCTGTCGCGCCGGTGCTCACGGCGACCGCGCGACCGTCCTGTCCGCCGCCGCGCGTCTCGGAGGAGCCCGGAACGTGCGGCGAGCGTCCGGCCGATCGTGCTGCCCGTCTCGGCGGGCGCTAGGGATCGTCCCGGCTTTCGCGCCCGGCATCCCGCCGCCTCCGGGCCGGCCCTACACTCGCGCGGATGTCCGGTCCGCGTCTCCCCTCGAGCGCCGAGCGTCCCC
>JBFKVO010000151.1:0-4252 GCA_041639095.1 Candidatus Limnocylindrales bacterium
CCGGAGCGGGATGCCCTCGCCGACGGGGAGACGATCGATCCGCGCGCGATCGCGTTCCTCGTGTCGAAACCGGCGCTCGACGATCCGGCGATGCCGCGCTGGGTGCGCTGGCTCCAGCCGCTCCTGTCGGGCGTGTTCACGGTGGACAACCTCGACTACGTCCGGCGCGACGCGTTCATGACGGGCGTGGCGACGGGGCCCGTGGACGTCGAGCGGCTGCGGCGGTACGCGTTCGTCTCGGGGCGCGGGCTGACGCTCTACGAGTCGGGGGTGGGCGCGCTCGAGATGTTCCTGACCGCGCGCCTGTTCCTCCACCTCCACGTCTATTTCCACCGGACGGTGCGAGCGATCGATCTCGACCTCGCCGAGGCGTTCGCGCCGTCGATCCGGGCGATCTTCGGGGACGGGTCGCCGGCCGAGCGGCTCGCCGCGTTCGCCGACCTCGACGAGTACGCGCTCCTCCACCAGGCGGCACGCTGGGCGCGAGGCGAGGACGTGGCCGCGGGCGACCCGGACGCTGGGTCGGGGCGCGTCGCGGAGCCGGTCGCCGCGGCGTGGCGGGCGATCCTCCTGCGCCGGCCGCGCTGGCGCGCGGCCGCCGAGATCCGGGTCGAGTACGAGCCGGACGCGTTCCCGCGAGACGCTGTCGGGAGCCTCGGCGAGCCGGTGTCGGGCCGGACGGCGATCGATCTCGCGATCGTCGATGCCAGACCGGCGGCGAGCGTCGGCGCCGACGCGCTGCTCGCGATCGAGGCCCGCGACGGGGTCACCGAGATCCTGCCGTCGCGCGCCCTCGCGCGCCTCCCGGCGTTCGCGCTCGTCGGCCGCCGCTACGAGCGCGACGACGGGCCGACCGGCTAGCGGATCCCGCCGACCTCGAGCGGCGGCAGGACGCGGAGCGGGTCGATCCGGGCGATCTCCCGCGGGGGCAGCAGCATCCGCTCCACGACGCCCGGATCGATCTCGAACGTGCGTGCCTCGTAAGGGCTGAAGATCCCGTAGTGGAGGTGGCACCCGGAGGCGCGCCCGGTCTGTCCCTCGTACCCGATGAGCTGCCCGGCCCGTACGACGTCGCCGGCCTTCACGACGGACTCGCGCAGGTGCGCGTACATGCTCCGGTAGTCGTTGCCGTCGTCGATCACGACGACGATCGGGAGCGTCATCCACAGGCCCTTCTCGTCGAGACGGGCGAGGTACGGGCCGAGATCGCCGACCCAGCCGATCCACCCGTCATAGCGGCGTCCGGCGCTGAGCACGACACCGTCGTGGGCCGCGATGACCCGGTCGCCGCAGAACGTCGCGAGGTCGATCCCGTCGTGGAACGGTGCCCCGTCGACGCGCCGCGAGCCCCACTTCGTGGGTCCGAACGGCTGCGTCATGCGCGCTCCCGGGAGGGGCCATCGGTACCCGGTGAGCGTCGCCGGGTCTGCCGGGTGACGCGCGGCCGGTGAGCCTTCGCCGAGGGGGTCGGCGGCGGACGGCGCGGGCGGGGCGGCGGCCGGCAGGCCGTGGGATGGCCAGATCCGCGGGGACTGTCCGCCCGGGTCAGGATCCCCGGTGCGCGGATCCCCGCCCGGCGAGGCGCCCGACCCGTCGACGATCCCCGCCACGTCGCCGGCCGGCCCCGACGGGAGCCGGTCGAACGCGGGCGGAGTCGCGAGGACGACGACCGCGGCCAGCACCGCGGACAGCGCGAGGCGTCGGCGTCGGGGGGAGCGGGTCACACGCGATGTGTACCCGGTCGGCGGGGTCGGCCGCAACCCACGAGATCAGCGGGGCGCGGCGGCGGGCGCGGGCGCTGAGGTGTCGGTGGTGACGAGACGCCCGTCGCGGAGCTCGACCACCCGGTCGGCGACGTCGAGCATGACCGGATCGTGGGTCGCGACGACCGCCGTGATGCCGTCGGCGCGGACGATCGAGCGGATCAACTGCATGATCGCGTGGCCGGTCTCCGAGTCGAGCTGGCCGGTCGGCTCGTCGGCGATGAGGAGGCGCTGGCGGTTCGCGAGGGCGCGTGCGATCGCCACGCGCTGCTGCTCGCCGCCGGACAGCTCGTGCGGCCGGTGATCCGCACGATCACCGAGCCCGACGAGGTCGAGGAGGTCGCGCACCCGACGGTCGCGGATCGTCGGGTCGGTGCGGACGAGGCGCAGCGGGACCTCGACGTTCTCGGCGGCCGACAGGAACGGCACGAGCCCGAACGCCTGGTAGACGAACGACACCGTCCGGCGGCGGAGCTCGACGAGGCCCGCGTCGTCGAGCGCCGTGATGTCCGTGCCGTCGACGACGACCCGCCCCGTCGTCGGCCGGTCGAGGCCGCCGAGGAGGTTGAGGAGCGTCGTCTTGCCGCTCCCCGATCGGCCCCGGACGACGAGGAGCTCGCCCCGGCCGACCACGAGGTCGACGTCGCGGAGCGCGTGGACCACGCCGCTCCCCGACGGATGGTCGCGGCCGAGCCCTGTCGCGACCACCATGTTCCCGGCGGGTGGGTGCGCGGAACGTTCGATCATCGTCGCCGCCCCCGTCCGTCGCCGTCGTCCGTGTGCGCCTCCTCGGGCCTCGTCGTCGGGGCTCCGCGCCGCTCCGGATGCGTCCCGTCGGGCCAGACGCCGACGTGGTCCTCCTCGAGGCGGAGCCGGACCCGGTCGCGAAGCGCGAGCGCCTCGACATGGGCCTTCGGGAGCTGGAGCCGACCTGCGCGGTCGAGGACCGCGAACTCCTCGCTGATCGCGCGATGCTCGCCCTCGTCGGTGAGCTCCGTGCGATGGATCGTCTCGGTGCTGATCCGGCCGTCGCGGATCGCGACCGTCCACGAGACGTGGCGCGACACGACGGGGTCGTGGGTGACCGTCACGATCGTCGTCCCGAGCTCTTCGTTCGCGCGACGGAGCAGGCCGAAGATCTCGGCCGAGGTCGCCGTGTCGAGCTCGCCCGTCGGCTCGTCCGCGAGGATGACCTCGGGCTCGTTGGCGAGTGCGACGGCGATCGCCACGCGCTGCTGCTCGCCGCCCGAGAGCTGGTCGGGCCGGTGCGTCGCGCGATCGGCGAGCCCGACCAGCGCGAGCAGCTCGACGGCCCGGGCGCGGCGGGCCGTGCGGCCCGCGAGGAGCATCGGCAGCTCGACGTTCTCACGGGCGTCCAGGTACGGGAGGAGGTTCCGCGCGGTCTGCTGCCAGATGACGCCGACCACGCGGCGCCGGTACTCCGTGCGCTCGTGGCGGCCCATCTGGGACAGGTCGTGGCCGGCCACCGCCACGCGGCCGGCCGACGGCGTGTCGAGCCCGCCGAGGATGTTCATGAGCGTGGACTTCCCGCTCCCGGACGCGCCGACGAGCGCGATCATCTCGCCGCGCTCGACGAGGAGGTCGAGGCCCTGCAGGGCGACGACCTCGAGGTCGGCGACCTTGAAGATCCGCACGAGCCCGTCGCAGACGATGAGCGCCCCATCGCCGTAGCGGGGACGTCGGGCGGCGGGCGAGGACGAGACGCTCATCGGTCCTCCAAGGGTGGACGTTGCTGTGGGCGGCGCCGCGGGATGGTGGGTCGTCGATGGGCCATGGTGCGTCATCCCTCCGCCGCCTGTCGCATCGCCGAGGCCGGCGCCGTGTGCCGCTGGAGCAGCGCGGCGACGGCGACGCCGAGCGCCACCGTCGCGACGGCCACGAACAGGGTCGCCGCGAGATGGGACGGCTCGAGCGCGAGGTCGGGATCGAGCCCGTGGGCGAGGGCGCCGCCGACGAGGACCTCGAGGCCGAGGCCCGGCCGGACGAGCGCGAAGAGCCCGACGCCGAGCACCGCGCCGCCGCCGAACGCGACGGCGATCGTCGGAACCTGCTCGAGCGCAAGGATCGCGACGGCGCCGCGGCGGGCCAGGCCGAGCGCGAGGAGCTGTGCCATCTCGGCGGCCGGAGCCGAACCGGCGAGGACGAGCGACGCCACCGCCGCGGCGGCGGCGAACAGGGCGGCCGCGGCGGCGGCCGCGGCGATCCCGGTGCGGAGCGCGGTCACCTGCGGCGCGGCGAGCAGCGCCGCGATCGCCTCGCCGCGGCCGGTCAGGACCGCCCGGTGATCGACGGCCGCGAGTGCGGAACGGATCGCGGAACCGGCCTCGTCGGGCGCATCGACGAGGATCCGGTTCGGGGCGAGTCGGGCCGCCGGAAGGGCCGCGACGAGCTGCGGGTGCGAGAGGACGACGAAGTCCTCGGACTCGATCGAGGGGAACGTGTCGCGCAGGCCGACGACGCGGTACGCA
>JBFKVO010000152.1:0-4237 GCA_041639095.1 Candidatus Limnocylindrales bacterium
CACGGACTCGCTCGCCACGCAGGGTGCCCCGGGGGCGCTCGGGCAGATCGTTGCCGGGCTCGTGCTCCTCGCGGCGGCCGTACTCGTCGCGGGCCCTGTGCGAATGAGGCGCGACTCGCGGGACTAACGCGGCACGTCAGCGCTCGAGGTCGAGGACGAAGCGGAGCGCGGCGTCGACGCGGTCGGTGGCCGCGGGGTTCAGCCGGCCGGCGCGCGGTCCGAGGACCGTCACCGGCAGCGTCGCCGGCTGGTCGCACTTGACGAAGCCGTCGCGGTCCAGACCGGACTCGCGCGCCCCCACCGGCACGAGATAGGGCGGCTCGAGGTCCGCCGAGCGCGCGCGGCTCGTCATCGGGACGACGACGACCGTCGACGAGCGACGAAGCCGATCCCCTTGGACGACGACGGCCGGGTGCGGGCCGCGCAGGACGTGCCCGCCGAGGTCGGGGAACGCGATGAAGTGGATGTCGCCGCGGCGCGGTCCGTCGTGCCGTGGCCCTTCGCGCCCGATCCCTACCACTCGAGCTCCGACCAGGCCTTCGCCGTCAGCGCGAGGGCATCGTTCGCCCACGCCGCGTTGTCGTCCGCGTCCAGGTCGAGCGCGCGATCCAGGCGTGCCTGTTCGGCGGTGGCGATGCTCGACCGCAGGGCGGCGGCGACGATGCCGCTGACGCTCTGACCGGACTCCTCGGCGGCGGCCCGCAGCTCATCGGCGAGGCCGGCGGGGAGGCTGATCGACAGCTTGACATGGGCGGCCGGTCCGGAGCCTCCGCCGTACGACGCTGCCGCCTCCGCGAGCGCATGCCGGCTGCACGGCGGGGAAGTCCGGGCACCGGTCCGGGCACGACGCGACGGTGTCATGGTATGACCGATGGTACGACCACAGGTAGGACGACGTCAAACGCCTGGCGATGGCCACGACTGCGGCGCGTGCGTCAGAAGGTCGTGCCGGGCGCGTGCACCTCGACATCGACGATCGCGGGAGCGGAGCCGATCGTCGCGAACGAACCGACGACGTCGTCGGCGACGGTGAGGACGAGACGCCAGTGACCGGGCGTCACGGGCGCCCGGACCAGAAGCTCGCCCTCGAGGACCGCCCCCGGGGCGAGGTCGAGGGAGCCGAGATCGACGACGATGGGCGTCGGTCGAGCGGCATCGTCGGCACCGTCGTCGCTCGGCGGATCACCGACCGGCACCCAGATCCCGAGGAGGCGCGTGTTCCGCGGCGGCTCGGCGGCGAGTGGCGCGACGGGGAGCTGGCGGGCGTCGGCCCAGGCCTCCGTGCCGACGTTGCGGACGGCCGCGGCGATCCGGGCGAGGGCGCCGGGCTCGACCGAGACGAGGGACGGCGCGACGATCGCGGCGGCCCGCGTCCCGGGCACGAACACGTCGAGGGGGCCGTGCATCGCGACGACCGCACCGGTGCGCCGATCGGTCACGGTGACGACGGCCCGGAACACGCCCGGCGTCGGCGGCAGGGAGATCGCGGCGATGAGGCGGTCGCCGACCGGAGCGACGCCGTCGAGCGGGAGCGGGATCGCAGGCGATCCGACCGGTAGCGAGCCGACGAGCGTGCGGTCGGGATCGGCGAGCGCCGTGGGATCGCCGAGGACCGTATGACCTCCGGCCGTGCCGGGTTCATCGCGTGCCGGGCGGGCGGCACCCGACCCGCGGGCCGACGTCGCCCCCGCAGACGAATCGTCGAGCGCCATCACCTGCACACGAACGTCGGCGCCGGGGAACGTCCAGCCGTCGGGCGTCGACTCGATCGGCCAGGACACGCGAAGGGTCGATCCGTCGGCCGAGGCGACCGGGTCGCCGAGCGAGACCCCGTCGAACGGTCCCGCCACCGCGGGCGGCGTGAGCGCGGCCCACAGCCGCCCCGACGGGGTCCGCCACGCGTATGCCTTGAGCGCCGAGACGCGGATCCACTCGCCCGTCCAGCCCGCCGGGGCGAGCGGATCCATGACGAGGATCCGGCCACGGGTGGGGTCGTACCGGTCCAGGTACATCGCGTGGTCATCGCTCTCGGCATCGCCGCGCCAGAAGACCGGGTCCCAGCGGCCGTTGATGCGCGGCAGCTTCCCGTAGTCGCCGAGGAGGATCGCGCCGCCGCCCTGCGCGAGCCGGTCGAGGAGCTTCGGCCAGGTGACGGACTCACCACCGAGCGGCGACCAGCGGAGCGGCATCCCGATCTTCCCGAACGCCTTCTCGACGTCGGCCAGGCTCGATCCGCCCTCGCGGTCGCCCGACAGGGCCCGGAGACGCTTGCGATCGACGATCGTCTGCCCCGCCGTCCACTTGTCGAGGAGCATCGCGGCCGACGCCCACGTGCAGTCCTGCCAGCGGCCGGGCTCGCGCTGGGTCACGAAGGCGGGCGTGTAGCCGGGGAGTGGATGGGGACCCTCGGCGGCGAGGGGGTCCGCGGCGCGGACCGGCGCGACGAGCGACCCGACCGAGGCTGCCGGGGCCACCGATGCCATGGGCGCGGCGCCCACGACGGCCACGATGGCGAGGAGGAGGGCGGCGGCGCGCGGCAGTCGCCGGCGATCGGGCATGCGTGGTCCCCGCAGGCTGATGGACCGCCACCGACCGCCAGGGTGCCGCGGACGCGCGAGTCCAGGGGTGTCTCGTTCGGGCCGTAGTCTGGCGACCGCCGCTTAGCTGCGGAATGGCCCTGAAGTACCGGGCCCGGCAGCCGTGACGCGCTCGAGGGACGCGATCCGATCGAACGAACGGTCGAACGAGGCGACGGCGCCGACGCCGGTCCGCTCTGCGGATGCGACCAGGTACGCGTCGGTCAGGTCGAGCCTGTCGGTCTCGTAGACCTCGACCGCGCGCAGCAGCAGGTCCGCGTCCACGACGCGGATCGTCGGATGGGCAACGACCGCCCGAAGTGCCGTCGCGACGACTGCTCGAGATGCCTCGTAGTAGGACTCGAGCACGTACCCGACCTCGGCCCAGACGACGTCGGTGAGCAGGAGCTCGAGCGGCGAGGCGAGCAGGCGGCCGGCGGTCGCCGCCTCCCGCGGCGGGTCGCCGGTCAGGTGGCGAACGAGGACGTTCGTATCGACGAACGCTGTCGCGACCGGCTTCTCGGACGGCTCCGTCACCGTCGGCGGGTCCCCGCGCGTGGCGACGACCGCGCACGCCGGGTCTCCGCCAGCACCCGGTCCCACGGGCTGCCGCGCTTCTCTGCCGGCACCGTGATCGACCCGGCGAGCTCGAGCAGCGCCGGGGTCCGGGCGATGACAGCACGCGAGCCCTCGAGGCGGAACACGACGCGATCACCCTCTTCGAGCGACAGTGCGCGGCGCACCGCGGCCGGGATCGTGATCTGTCCCTTCGACGTCATCCGCGCCCCGATCTCCACGTCACGGCACTCCTTACTTCAGGTCGAGAGTAAGGATAGCACCGACACCGACGACAGCGTATCGACGTCGAGTCACCAGCCGCTCACCGCGCATGGCCGCCCGGAGGACGCTCGATGCGCCCTTGGTAGCATCGGGACGAGGTCCGCACGATCGGAGGCCCCGCGATGCCGAACCCGTCCACGCCCTCGATCAGCCGGAGGCGTTTCATCGAAGTGTCCGCGCTCGCGACCGCGGGCGGCGTGCTCGCCGCCTGCGGCATCGACGACGGCTCGCCGTCGCCGGTCGCGACCGCGACGCCCACCCCGACCCCGACGGCGCCACCGGCCCCCCCGCCGCCGACCCCCACCCCCTCCCCGACCCCCGAGCCGACCCTCCCGCCGAGCCCGACGCCGTCAGCGGGCCCTGCGACGGCGCGCCGCGTCCTGTACCGGGGCGCCGCGATCGCCGACGGCCGTGGACCGACCCTGCGGTTCGCGCAGAGCGTCCTCGTCGAGGACGACCGGATCACCTGGATCCGGCCGCGCGACGGGGAGGAGGACCCGGGCCCGCGCGCCGGACTCGAGGTCGTCGACGCGACGGGCGCGACGATCGTCCCGGGCATGGTCGACGGCCATAGCCACGTGACGCTGCCCGGCGGCGCGAACTGGCTTGACCACATCCGGGCCGCCCCGGTGACGCAGGCCGGCGTGGCGGAGCGGAACGGGGATCTCGCGATCCGCGCCGGGGTCCGCTGGTTCCGGGACGTCGGCAGCGCGACCGCCGAGGACCCGGTGGACGGCCGGACCCGGGCGCTCGCGCTCGGCATCCGCGACCGCTGGGTGGGACGCCGCGATCGGCAGTACATCCGCGCCGCCGGCACGTGG
>JBFKVO010000153.1:0-4215 GCA_041639095.1 Candidatus Limnocylindrales bacterium
ACGCACGTGCCAGTCGAGGCTCGCGGGCGGCTCGAGGAACGCCCACCCGACGAGGTCGTCCGACGCGTCGTCGAACCAGAGGCGGATGACGTCCTCGCGCGCGATCGCGGGATCGTTCACGAACCACCACTCGAGATCGCCGGCCGTGCAGTTCACGAACGGCCGTTCGGTGCGCCACGCGTGGCCGACGAGATCCTGCATCAGGACGAGGTCGCCGGGTTCGCCGTACATCCGGGCCGAGATCGTCACGCTCCCGAGTCTGCCACGCCCGTCCGCCCGGCGGACCGCTTCGCGCGCCTCCCGTAGACTGCCGCGGATGGAGTCGATCACCCCGGGTGTCTTCCGCCACGTCATGGGCCACTTCGTGACCGGGGTGACGGTCGTGACCGCCCTCGACGGCGACGAGCGGCCGGCGGGGATCACGGTGAACGCGCTCTCGAGCGTGTCGCTCGAGCCGCCCCTGATCATGGTCGCCCTCGACCGCCGGCGGTTCATCACGCCGATCGTGCGCGCCGCCGGGCGCTACGCAGTGAGCATCCTCGGCGATGGACAGCAGTCGCTCTCGGACTGCTTCGCGAACGCCCCCGTCTCGCCCGGTCGCGACGAGTTCTGCGGCGCGTCCTGGCTGCCGGGCCCCACCGGCCTGCCGATCCTCGAGGGAGCGATCGCGAGCCTCGAATGCACGACGGTCGAGACGTTCTCGGCGGGCGACCACGACCTGTTTATCGGGCGCGTCGATTCGCTCGGGACGGGGCCGGGCGCCCCGGAGCCGCTCCTCTACTTCCGCCGGCAGTACCTCACGATCGAGCGTGCCGCGGCGGCGGCCGTCGAGGGCAAGCCCGAGGGCTGACGGCGATGCCGACCGTGCGCGCCAACGGGATCGACATCGGCTATGACGTGCACGGCGCGGGCCCTCCGGCCGTGCTCCTGCACGGCGCCACGTCGGCGGGCCGCGAGGACTTCGCCGCGCAAGTCCCGATCTTCGCGCGCGCGTTCCGCGTGTACCTGCCCGACGCGCGCGGCCACGCGACGACGAAGTGGGACGCGGCCGACGGCTTCGAGGCCGGCCGGCTCGTGGACGACCTCCTCGGGTTCGTCGATGAGCTCGGGCTCGAGACGTTCCACCTGCTCGGGTTCTCGATGGGTGCGATGACCGCGCTCGGCTTCGCGGTCCGCCATCCGGAGCGGCTGCGGACGCTCGTCTCGATCGGGATCACGACGCAGCGCGAGCCGCGGACGTCGATCTCGCGGCGGCTCATGGACCCGGAGCGGATCGACCGGGACGACCCGGCCTGGGCGGCGGAGCTCGCACGGCGCCACGACCCGGTCCAGGGCGTCGGCGCGTGGCGCCGGCTGCTGCCCGCGATCGCCGCCGACGTCGCGTCGCAGCCGCTGCTCACGCCGCGCGAGCTGCGCCGGATCGAGGCGCCCGCGCTCGTCGCGTGCGGCGATCGGGACCAGTTCTGCCCCGTCGACCACGCCTGGGGGCTCCAGCGCCAGCTGCCCGACGCTCGGCTGCTCGTCGTCCCCGACAGCGGTCACGAGGTCATGGTCCGGCGGCCGGGGCTCTTCAACCAGGCGATGGCCGACTTCTACCGCTCGACGGAGGATGCCGCGCGCTCACGGTCGGCGCGCGGTCGCCGGCGACCGGCGTCGTCCGCTCGCGGGGACGTCCCGGCCGTCGACGCCGAGGCGGCCGCCGTCGAGGGATGGCCGCCGGCCGATCCCGAACCCCCATCCCACATGGACCGCTGATCCGGAGGTGCCCCGATGACCACCCTGCTCGTCCTCTACCGGCGACCCGACGGCGACGACGAGGCGCTCGCGACCTTCGAGCGTCGCTACCGCGATGAGCACCTGCCGCTCGTCGCCGGGACGCCCGGGCTGCGGGCGACCCGCGTCTGGCGGGTGGTCGAGGCGCTCGGCGCCGAGACGGATCTCGTCGTCGCGACCGCGATGGATTTCGACGACCGGACGGCGCTCGACGAGGGCCTCCGCTCCGAGGCGATGCGAGCGGCCGGTCGCAACCTGCGCGAGATCGCGCCCGGTCTCGCGACGTTCCTCGTCGTCGAGGACGCACCCGACCTCGCCGAGGCGGCGACGCCCTCGGACGGCTGATCGCAGGCGCCGTCCCAGGACGGCTGATCGCAGGCGCGGGCCGATCACCCTCGCCGAAGGGCCGGCCGGTGGACCCGGAGGTTGCATCGGGCGCTGGACGGTGAGCGATACTGTGCCCACGCACCGACGAGGAGCCGCGTGAGCCAGCCAGCCGACCTCACCACCGCGGGCGCGAACCCGGCCGGGTCCGGTGATGCCGACGCGACGGTCCGGCTCGCGCTCCCGGCCCATGGTCCGGACGGGCCCGTCGCGGGGGTCGCCCTGGTCACCATCGACCGTCCGCGCGCCCTCAACGCCCTCGACTTCGCGACGATCGCCAGCCTCGTCGACATCCTCGAGGCTCTCGACGCCGACCCGGACTGCCGGGCGATCGTCATCACCGGGGCCGGCGAGCGCGCGTTCGCCGCGGGCGCCGACATCCGCGAGCTCGCCGTCCAGACGCCGACGACGCTCGCCGTCGACAACCACTTCCATCGCTGGGAGCGGATCGCACGGATCCGGACCCCGCTCATCGCCGCGGTGCGCGGGGCAGCGCTCGGCGGCGGCTGCGAGCTGGCGATGACGTGCGACATGATCGTCGCGGCCGAGGATGCGACGTTCGGTCAGCCGGAGATCAAGCTCGGGGTCATGCCCGGGGCCGGCGGCACCCAGCGGCTGACGCACGCGATCGGCAAGGCACGGGCGATGGAACTGATCCTGACCGGGCGGCCGATGACCGCGGCGGAGGCGTCCGCTGCCGGCCTCCTGACCCGGGTCGTGCCCGCGGACGAGGTGCTCCCGGCGGCCCTCGAGCTCGCCGCCGGTGTCGCCGCGATGGCCCCGGTCGCCGTGCGGGCCGCGAAGGAGGCGGTGCTGCGCGCCGCCGAGCTGCCGCTCAGCGCCGGGCTCGAGTTCGAGCGGCGCAACTTCTTCCTGCTCTTCGACACCGACGACATGCGCGAGGGCACGGCGGCCTTCCTCGAGAAGCGCCAGCCGTCGTGGAAGGGACGCTGACCGGGACGGCGGGCCGGTCGGACGGGGAGGACGATGCGATGGAACGGGACAACGACGGCGGACGCGACTTCGGCCGGGACATCGAACGGGACCACGGGGACGAGCCGGCGCCGGCCTGGCGCGACGCGCCGCCCGACATCCGCTCGCCGATCGACCCCGACGCGCCCATCAGCGGCCACGTCCCACCGCCCGCGCCCGCCGCCGCGGCCGCGGCCGCCCCGGAGCACGACTGGGGCGTCGCCTCGACGATCGTCTTCCCCCAGTTCCGGCCGGTCGGGACGACCGGCCTCCCGCTCGAGGAGATCGACCCGGCACGTCTCGCCGCGGAGGCGTCGAAGAGCCACGCCCAGCCGATCATCGACGAGGGCCCCTGCGGGCTGCCGGTCGTGTACGCACTCGACGTCGGGGCGTTCGACATCATCGTCAACGGCGACCATCTCCTGTCGTGGGGCGTCGGGCCGGCCGACATCCAGGACGCCGCGATGCGCAACCTCGAGGAATGGGCGGCTGAGGCTGCCTGGAGCGAGGAGGTGTCCGGCGAGCGCCGGCTCATCTCGAGCGACACGGGCGACGGCCGCGACGCCAGCCGGATCCTCGTCGAGGAAGCCCGCCAATACCTCACCGAGCACCTCGGCCCGAGCGGCCGCATCCTCGTCGGCCTGCCGGAGCAGCACCTCCTCGTGGCGGGCGCACTCCGCCCCGACGATCCCGAGTTCGCCACGCTCTTCGCCGACTTCATCGTCGAGCAGTCCGGTGGCGCCGATGTGCCGATCGACCGGCGGGTGTTCGAGCTCGTCGACGGCCTGCTCGTCGAGTTCGCCGGCTGACCCGGCCGGTGGGCGGCGCGGACGGGAGCGACCGTCCCGGCACGAGCTCCGACGGGATCCGTGTCGACGTCGCGGACGCGATCGCGACGATCGTCCTCGACCGGCCCGACGCGCTCAACGCGCTGACGGTCCCGATGAAGTACGCGCTCCTCGCCGCGCTCGACGCAGCCGAGGCCGATCCCGCCGTCCGCGCGCTCGTCGTCACCGGCGCGGGCCGCGCGTTCAGCGCAGGCCAGGACCTCAGGGAGCGGCTCGAGCCCGAGGCCGCGCCGCTCGA
>JBFKVO010000154.1:0-4201 GCA_041639095.1 Candidatus Limnocylindrales bacterium
GGCATCGGCAGCGCGGCGAGCCGTGCCGACACGCGCGACTCGCGCTCGAAGTGCGCCCGGCCGCCCGGTCCGCGGTGCCCCTCGAAGTCGCGGACGTCCGAGCCGGCCGAGAAGGCCCGCTCGCCACGCCCGCTGACCACGACGGCCCGGACGTCGCCGGGGTCCGCGGCCTCGAGGGCCGCGAGGGCCGCGTCGAGGTCGTCGAGGAGCCCGCCGGTCACGATGTTGAGCGGCGGGTTCGCGAGCTCGAGGTGGGCGACCCGGCCGAACTCGAGGACGACGAGCCCTCTCATGGGCCCGCTCACGAGCCGGCCCTCGCCGCGGCGGGGTCGCCCGCCGTGCCGGCCCCGGCCGCCGCAGGATCACCCGCCGCGGCCGCCGCGAAGTCCGCCGCGAGCCCCATCGGCCCCGTCGCGTACAGTCGCCGGTCCATCTGCCGCAAGTCGTCGGCGACCCGCGGCCGGAAGCCCATCCGCCCAATGACGTCCCGCTCGACATCCACCCCGGGTGCCACCTCCACGAGGACGAGCCCGTCGTCCGCGAGCGCGAACACGGCCCGCTCGGTGACGTAGCGCACCTGCTGGCCGCGTTCTCGTGCGAGCCTGCCGTTGAACGAGATCTCGCGGACCCGCTGGACGAACTTCGGGAGGGAGCCCTCGCGGACGATGTGCACGCCGTCGTCGATCGCGACCTGGAGGCCCTGCGCGGTGAGCGTGCCGACGAAGTTGATCCGCCCCGTCCGGGCGCTGATGTTCGGGAAGCCGCCCGGTCCGCGGACGCGTCCCTCGAAGGCATGGACGTTGACGTTGCCCTCGGCGTCCACCTCGGCGAACGACAGGCTCGCGATGTCGAGACCGCCGCCGTCGTAGAAGTCGAACATGTTCGGCTGGTCGATCATCGCCTGGTAGTTGAACCCGGCCCCGCCCTCGTTGCCGGCCACCGGGACCCCGCCGAAGATGCCCTGCTCGACGGTGAGCACGAGCTGGTCGCTGATGCCCTCCTCCCACGCGATGCGGCCGATCAGCTGGCTGATCCCGAAGCCGAGGTTGCAGATCGCGCCCCGCGGGAACTCGAGGAGCGAGCGGCGGGCCACGATCTTGCGGACGTCGAGCGGCAGGGGCGGCTCGTCCGCCACGGGCCGGCGGGCGGCACCGGCGTAGTACGGCGAATCGCGAGTGATGTAGGTCTGCCACTGCTCCGGGTCGACGTAGACGTGGTCGACGAGCGCGCCCGGCACCTTCACATCGCGAAGCGGGAGGCTGCCGCGGGGTGCCAGCTGGCGGACCTGGGCGATGACGATCCCGCCGCTGTTCCGGGCGGCCATCGCCATCGAGAGCATCTCGCCCTGGACCGCCTCGCCCTCCATCGTGAGGTTCCCGTCGTCGTCCGCGGTCGTCCCGCGGATGACGGCGACGTCGATGGGGAACGCGTGGAAGAGGAGCCACTCGCGATCGCGCAGGGTGACGACCTCGACGAGATCCTCGGTCGTCCGCGCGTTCTGCTTGCCCCCGGTCTGACGCGGGTCGACGTACGTGCCGAGGCCGACCTGGGTGACGAGGCCCGGCCGCCCCGCGGCGATCTCGCGCATGAGCTGCGAGAGCACGCCCTGCGGGAACGAATACGCCTCGAGCTCGTTCGCCTCGACGAGCGCCCCGAGGCTCGGCTCGTTGCCGATGTTGCTGCCGATCGTCCGGCGCATGAGCCCCGGCAACCCGAGCTGCGAGAAGCCACGGTCGGCGAAGTCGCCGATGCCGACGACCCGCACGGTGGTGAGGTCGCGCGGGCGGCCCTCCTCCGCGTACACGGCGGCGAGCTCGTCGATGAACCGCTGCGGGACGGCGTGGCCGGCACCCGAGCCGCCGACGACGAGCGTGGCCCCATCGCGGACGAGCCCGACCGCGGCCCGGACGTCGATGACCTTCGTCACGGCATGTAGCCCCCGGCGTTCGGGTTGAGGGTCTGGCCGAGGAACAGGCTCGACGCGTCGGACAGGAGGAACACCACCGCCTCGGCGACCTCGTCGGCGCGGCCGAGGCGTCCCAGCGGCATGTCGCGCAGGCGCCGCCGGCCTTCCTCGCTGTCGGCGAGGTCGGCGGTCATCTCGGTCAGCGTCATCCCCGGAGCCACGGCGTTCACACGCACCCCGGCCGGCCCGAATTCGGCCGCGAGTGCACGGGTCAGCCCGATGAGCCCGGCCTTCGCCGCGCTGTAGGCGGCGGTCTCCTTCACCCCGATCTGGCCGAGGCGCGACGCGATGTTGACGATCGATCCGCTGCCGCGCGCGACCATCGACGGCAGGACTGCGCGGCACGTGTGGAACGCCGCCGTGAGGTCCGTGCGGAGCACGGCCTCCCAGGTCGCCGGGTCGATCTCGAGGAACGGGCCGACCTGAGTGAGCCCGGCATTGTTCACGAGGCCGTCGATGCGCCCGAAGCGCTCGAGGACGTCCGCGATGAGCCGCTCCGCCTCAGGACCAGCGGCGACGTCGGCGGCGAACGCGGCGCCGTCGCCACCCGCGGCGCGGACCCGCTCGAGCGTCCGTTCCGCCCCGTCGCGGGAGCGGCCGTAGTGGACGACGACCGTGGCGCCCGCCCCGGCCGCCTTGACCGCGACCTCGGCGCCGATCCCGCGGCTGCTGCCGGTGACGAGGACGACCCTGCCGGCGAGGGCGTCGCTCATCGGGCGACGCCGGCCGGGACGCGCCGGTCGACCTCGCGACCGGCGTCGAGCGGCCGGCCGGGTGGCGCCGCCGTGGATTCGCGCAGGACGATCTCCGTCGGGAGGGTGACCGGCCGCGGCCGTCCGCCCGCGAGGATCCGCGATGCATGCTCGAACCCGCGCCGCCCGATCTCATGGAGCGGCAGGCGCACGGTCGAAAGCCGCGGTGCGGTCAACGCGGCCATCGGGATGTCGTCGAAGCCCGCGACCGACACGGCACCGGGGACGCCGATCCCGAGCTCGGCGAGCCGTTCGAGCGCGCCGAGGGCGAGCAGGTCGCTTGCGGCGCACACGGCGGTGAACGGCGCGTCGCTGCGCAGGAGCGCGTCGATGCCCGACGCCCCGCCGGCCCGGTCGAGGTTCGTCCACGCGACACGGCGCTCGTCGAGTGCGAGGCCCGCCTCCTCGAGACCCCGAACGTAGCCAGCGAGACGCTCCCGGGCGACGAACAGGTTCGCCGGCCCGGCGAGGTACGCGATCTCGCGATGCCCGAGGCCAGCGAGCGCACGGACCATCGCCGCGACCCCTGCGACATTGTCCACGCCGACCTCGGCCCGCCCGCCGGCGTGCGGTGAGAGGTGGACGACGGCCGCGCCGTAGGCGCGCATCCCCGCCACGTGGCGGCCCACGGCGTCGGTGAGGGTCGGCTCGTCGATCCCGCTGCCCGCGAAGATGAGCGTGGCTGCGCGCATCGAGCGGATCAGCCGGACGTACGAGTGCTCGCGCTCCGCGTCGCGGTCGGAGCTGCACGTCATCACGAGGAAGCCCGCCGCCGACGCCGCGTCCTCGACGCCGCGGACCACCTCCGCGAAGTACGGGTCCGTGATGTCGTGGACGATGACCCCGACGACCGGGCTGTAGCTCTTCAGGAGGCCGCGCGCCAGCGCGTTCGGGACGTAGTCGAGCTCGCGTGCAGCGTCGAGCACGCGCTTGCGTGTCGCCTCGCTGACCGCGTACGGGGTCGCCGAGACGACGCGCGACACGGTCGCCGGCGAGACGCCGGCCAGGCGCGCGACGTCGGTGATCGACGCCATCAGAAGGGGAACGTCGGCGGCTCGCCCCGGACCGTCACCCACTGCCATTCGGTGAACGTGTCGAGGGTCGCCTCGCCGCCATAGCGGCTGCCGTTCCCCGAGTCGCCCATCCCGCCGAAGGGGATGATCGCCTCGTCGTTCAGCGTCCCGTCGTTGACGTGGACCATGCCGACGCGCATCCGGTCCGCCATCGCCAGGCCGCGTGCGATGTCGCGGGTGTAGATCGAGGCGACGAGCCCGTACGAGCTCGCGTTCGCCAGCTCGATCGCCTCGTTGTCCGAGCCGAACGTGACGACCGGGGCGACCGGCCCGAAGATCTCGTCCGTCCATGCCGGCGACCCGGTCGTGACGTCGGTGAGCACGGTCGGCCGATAGAACAGGCCCTGGGCGGTGCCGCCCTCGACGAGCCGGGCACCCCCGGCGATCGAGCGCTGGACGATGTCGTCGAC
>JBFKVO010000155.1:0-4199 GCA_041639095.1 Candidatus Limnocylindrales bacterium
GACCTCGGACCGGGTCCCCGCGACGGGCTGATGACCGGCATCCACAAGCGGTTCGGCTGGTCCATCCGGCGGGCGCGGACGGCGATCGAGCTGACCGTGCTCGGCGCAGCGTTCCTCCTCGGCGGGACGATCGGGCTGGGTACCGTGGTCTTCGCGTTCGGGATCGGCCCGGTCGTCCAGGTCATGCTGCGCGTCTTCGACCGAGAGGGTCGCGTGTCGCGGAGGCGCACGGTCCGAGCGCTGGAGGAGACGCCCGGCACGCTTGGGGAGTAGGGCCGGGCGCCGCTCGGGAGGCGAGCGACCCCGCCGGACTCGCGCCGTGGCCGCGCGGTGCCTAACCTGCCTGGCGGCGGCTCACGATCATGGCCCCGCCGATGACGACGATCGCGAGGATCCCGACGCCGATCGCGGGCCCGACGAGGCCGCCGAGGGCCGCGAGCGGGTCCTCGGGCTCGGGAGTCGTGGGCATCGGCTCCCGCGCCGTGGACGGACGGACCTTCTCGAAGTCGGCCTGCCACTCCTGCGTGAAGCTGCACGGTCCGTCGACGAGCTTGCCCTCCTCGACGTACGGGAAGAACAGGTAGCGCGTCCCGGCCGTGTAGGTCCGATCCCAGACCGCCTCGGGGTCGTTCGCCGGTCGGCCGCTCCCGAGCTGGATCGTGCCGGGCATGTCGGGCCCGGCCCAGATCGACTCGACGGCGACCGACGCGAGCTTGCCGTCGTTGGCGACCGCGGTGACGGTCCCGACGAACGCGATCTCGGCGGTCGCGACGGCCTCGCCGATCGGCGGCGGAGCGATGCAGGACAGGGCCATCGCCGACGGCGGCCGGGCGGCGGCCATCGCGAGCGCCAGGGCGGCGCCGAGCAGGGCGAGGAGGAACGGGGCGATCCAGGAGCCGCGGATCGCGCGCGGGTGCAGGCTCGTCATGGTGTCCGGACGCTCGGCGACGCGCCGCGGTTCCCGGTACCGCGCGGCCGGCCCGCCGTCCCCTGCCTTGGTAGGCTGGACCGATGAAGGCCCTGATCCTCACGAACGAATACCCGCCGAACGTGTACGGCGGCGCGGGTGTCCACGTCGAGTACCTGACGCGCGAGCTCGCCCGGCTCATCGACGTCGACGTCCGCGCCTTCGGCGACCAGGACGTCACGGACGGCCGGCTTCGGGTCCGCGGCTACCCGGTCGCCCACGACCTGGGCGCGGTCTCCGACAAGCTCCGCCCGGTCCTCGCCGCGTTCAGCCGCGACCTCGGCTTCGTCGGCGAGCCGATCGACGCCGACGTCGTCCACTGCCACACGTGGTACACGCACCTGGGCGGGATCGTCGCGAAGCTCGCGTACGGGATCCCGCTCGTGATCACGACCCATTCCCTCGAGCCGCTGCGGCCGTGGAAGCGCGAGCAGCTCGGCGGCGGCTACGAGGCGTCGCTGTGGGTCGAGCGGACGGCGATCGAGATGGCCGACGCGGTCATCGCCGTGTCGGAGGGCACACGCGCCGACGTCCTGGCGAACTTCGCGGTGGATCCCGAGCGGGTGCGCATCGTCCACAACGGGATCGACACGGACGAGTACCACCCCGAGCAGGGCACCGACCTTCTCGAGCGGTTCGGGATCGACCTGTCGGTGCCGTACGTCCTGTTCGTCGGGCGGATCACCCGCCAGAAGGGGATCGTCCACCTGGTCCGCGCCATCCGTCACCTCGATCCGGGCTTCTCGGTCGTGCTCGCCGCGGGCGCCCCGGACACGAAGGAGATCGGTGCCGAGATGGAAGCGGCCGTCGCCGAGGCGGGGGCAGGACGGGCCGGCATCCACTGGATCCGCGAGATGGTCGACAAGCCGACGGTCCGCCAGCTCTACGCGAACGCGGCCGTGTTCTGCTGCCCGTCGGTCTACGAGCCGTTCGGGATCATCAACCTCGAGGCGATGGCCTGTGGGACGGCAGTCGTGGCGAGCGCGGTCGGCGGGATCCCGGAGGTCGTCGTCGACGGGGAGACGGGTCGGCTGGTCCCCTTCGAGGGCGCCGGCGGCGGGTCGTTCGAGCCGCGTGATGCGGACGCGTTCGAGCGCAGCCTCGCGGCGGGGATCAACGCCCTGATGGCCGACCCGGATCGGCGGGCCGCGATGGGTGCCGCAGGCCGGCAGCGGGCGGTCGACCGCTTCAGCTGGGCGTCGATCGCGGAACAGACCGTCGCGCTCTACCGGAGTCTCGCGAGCGCCTGACGGGCGCGACCGGCGCGGGACGCGGCCTCAGTCGACGCGCCGACGCGCGACCAGCCACGAGCCGCCGATGACGACGACGGCGATCACGCCGACGACCCCGACGACGGCCGCCGGCCCGGTGAGCGCCGCGAGGACCGACACGCCTGGACTCTGGGCCGGGGGAGCGGTCGCGACCGGCCCCTCGCCGCCACGGGGCACGAACCAGTCGGCCGGCCGTGCCTCGAGCAGCTCGTCGCGCCACTCCGTCGTGGCCGAGCACCCGTTGTCGAGATAGAAGCCGTCGAAGCCGGGCCCCAGGACGAACAGGTAGCGCCGCCCGACGGCGAAGAAGCGGTCGATCGTCGACGGGCTCTCGAAGGACTCGCCGCCACGCACCTCGACAGTGGGTCCGGGATCGCCACCCTTCCAGGCTTCCTCGACCTGGACCTTCGCCCAGCGGTCGCCGGCGGTGATCCCCACGACCGTCCCCACGAACACGACCTCGCTTCCGGCGACGGCCTCGGGCACGGGTGGAGGCGGGGCACAGTCGGCAAGGACCGCCGCTGGTCCAGCCAGGAGCCACGCCCCGGCGACGGTGACGAGCGCGGCGACCCTGGCACCGCGTCCGAGCGTGGTCCCGCGGACGACGCTGCGTCCGAGCGTCACGCCGACCGCCGGCTGACGAGCCATGCGCCGCCGATCAGGAGCACCGCGATGATCGCGATTCCCGCGGCCGGAAGAACGATGGCGGCGACGTCGAATCCGCCCTGCGGCGCGTCCGGCGACGGGGTCGGGGTGCGTGCGTCGCCCGGCCGGAACGCCGCGAGGTCCGCGCTCCAGAGCTGAGTCGCGCTGCACCCGTTGTCGGACAGGAACCCGCCGTCGCGACGGACGACGAACAGGTGGCGCCCGAGCTCGTACGTCCGATCGACGGACGTGAACGTCCCGGCCTCGGGGCCGCCGCGCACCTCCACGACCGCCGGCAGGTCGCCGCCCTTCCAGATCTCCTCGACCTGGACCTTGACCCAGCGCGCGTCATTGGCGAGGAGCGTCACGGTCCCGACGAACACGATGTCGGCGGCGGCGATCGCCTCCTCGACGGGGAGCGGCGGGGCGCACGAGGCCAGCGTCGGTCCCGGGCGGACGAAGGCGCCGAGCGTGAACAGGGCTCCGGCGATCGTGAGCGCAGCGAGCGCCGCGAGCCCCGTCCGCGGCGTCACGCCCGGCCGTGGAACGGTCCCGGGGCGTGGATGGGTCGACATGGCGGGGTGACGCGGACGGGGCACCTCCGGTTCCCGATCCCGTCGTGCTGACGGTCGCGACCGCTTCCGCGGACTACGCGACCGGGATGACGACGAGGACGTCGACGGCGATCGCCGCGAACAGGAGTGTCAGGTAGCTGATCGAGTAGCGGTAGAGCCGGATCGCGCCGGCCGTCGAGCCGGTCTCGGAGTCCGCGACGCGCCACAGCCGGTATGCCTGCCACAGGAACGCCGCCCCGAGCACGGCCGCGGACACGAGATAGACGAGGCCCATCTGGGCGACGGCCGCGAACACGAACGAGATCGCCACGAGGAGGATCGTGTACAGGCCGATCTGGCGCGTCGTCTCGGGGATCCCGCGGACCACCGGCAGCATCGGGATCCCGGCCGCCTCGTAGTCGCGCCGGATGCGAAGCGCGAGCGCCCAGAAGTGGGGCGGCGTCCAGTAGAAGACGAGGGCGAACAGGAGCAGCGCCGGGACCCCGACGTCGCCGGTCACCGCGGCCCAGCCGATGACCGGCGGAAGGGCGCCGGCCGCGCCGCCGATCACGATGTTCTGCGGCGTCGATCGCTTGAGGACCATCGTGTAGACCACGACGTAGAACGCGATCGCGAGGAGGGTGAGGAAGGCCGCGAGCAGATTCACGAACCAGGCCATGACGACGAGCGCGATCGCCCCGATGACGATCCCGAACGCGACCGCGCGCTCCGGTGCGACGGTGTGCGCGGGCAGCGGGCGGC
>JBFKVO010000156.1:0-4198 GCA_041639095.1 Candidatus Limnocylindrales bacterium
CGCCGAGTACAACGTCGAGTTCCTTGCCGGCGAGCTGCCGGAGCCCGACGTCGTCGGCGACCTCGCCGTCTACGCGTCCGGACCGCTCGCGGAGCCGCTCACCTTCTTCGCCTACCTCGTCGGCGACCGGCCGGGGACGTACGTCGACACCGACCTCGTCGTGCCGCTCCCCGATGGGTCGGCCACGTTCCTCGTGCAATCCTGGGCCGACGACGCGGAGTGGGGCGATCGCGTGTCCGATCTCTTCCGTCGCGGACTGCCCGTCCTCGGCCGCGAGATCGGCCTCTCCTGGCCCGAGGCGGACGCGACGGTCGTCCGCGAGGCGCTGGCCCGAAGCACCGGCGGCTACGCGGGGCTGTTCGACCCGTCCGAGGGCCGGATCGACGTCGCCTACTACGCCGGGCCCGACGTCGTCCTCCACGAAGCCGCGCACGGCTGGTTCAACGGCCGCCTGCTTGCCGACCGCTGGGCGAACGAGGCGTTCGCCTCGTACTACGGGATCGGCGCCGCGACGGAACTCGGCGTGGACGGCAACGCGCCGGAGCTCACCGAGGAGCTCGCGGCGGCCCGCATCCCGCTCAACGCCTGGGGCCCGGTCGGGAGCGAGGAGGAGGACGCCGAGTCGTACGGCTATGCCGCGTCGCTGACGGTGGCGCGGATCATCGCCGAGCGTGCCGGCGACGATCGCCTGCGCGAGGTCTGGGCGAAGGCATCCGGGCGGATCGGCGCGTATCAGCCGATCGGCGGGGATGCGAACGCCCCGACGACCAACGCCGAGGAGGGAGTGGACGGGCCGCCCGACTGGCGGGGGCTGCTCGACCTCCTCGAGGACACGACGGGAACCTCCTTCGTCGACGTGTGGCGGAACTGGGTCGTCCGGCCGACGGACCGCCTCCTCCTCGACGAGCGTGATCCGACGCGTACCCGCTACTTCGTCGTCGTGGACGCGGCCGACGAGTGGCGGCTCCCGCGCGCAGTGCGCGACGCGATGCGCGCGTGGCGGTTCGAGACCGCGAACGGCCTCCTCGACGACGCACTCGAGACACTCGACCTCCGGCTGGCGATCGCGCGCGAGGCGGACCGGCTCGGGTTGACACCACCCGGCACGCTGCGCGACCTGTTCGAGTCCGGCGACGGATTCGACGCGGCGATCGCCGAGGGCACCGCGCAGCTCGAGGTCCTCGAGGTGCTCGCCGCGGCCGGCGACGCGCGACTCTCCGCGCCGACCGTCATCGAGACGCTCGGGCTGTTCGGGACGGAGCCCGATCTCGACATGGCTGCCGCGCGCGACGCGTACGAGGCGGGCGACCTCGAGGAAGCCGTGACACGCGCGGCCGCGGCGCACCTCGCGTGGGCGACCGCGGAGGACGTCGGGCGCGGCCGCGCGCTGAGCCTCGTCCTCCTCGCGCTGGCGGCCGCGATCCTCCTCGTGCTCGTGGTGCGCCGCGGGACGAGCCGTCGTCGACCGACGACCGTCTCGCTCCCGGGGGTGGCGTCCGACCCCGGCGCCGAGCAGGGCGGCGACGGCGAGGACGGGCGCGCCTGACCGCCCGCCCGCTGCGCTACACTCGCGGACCACCCGGACGAACCGGTGCCGGGATCGGGAGGATGGTCGATGCTCGTGGCTCGCCCGGAAGCGGTGGAGGCCTGATGGGTCTGCTCCGGACGCGTCCGTCGCGCGAGATCCTGTCGGGCGATTCGGCCGACGTCTATTTCGCCCGCGCCGACAGCATCCTCGAGCGCGAGGGGATGGACCCGATCGTGACCGTCGAGGTGTTCACGCGCCAGGCGGCGGTCCTGTGCGGGATCGACGAGGCGAAGAACCTCCTCGGCCACGTGCTCGCCGAGGCCGACCCGGCCGAGACGGTCGTCGAGGGTCTCGACGACGGCGATGCGATCGCGCCCAAGGAGGTCGTCCTCCGGATCACCGGCCGGTACCGGGTGTTCGGCCTCTACGAGACGGCGTACCTCGGGATGCTGGCCCAGTCGACGGGCTGGGCGACCGCTGCCCGCGAGTGCGTCGATGCCGCCGCGCCCGAGCCCGTGATCTCGTTCGGGGCCCGCCACGTCCACCCCGACATCACCGATGTCCTCGACTACGCCGCGATCGTCGGCGGCTGCGTCGGGGCGAGCACCCCGGCCGGGGCCCGGCTCGCCGGCCTGCGGCCGACCGGCACGATGCCCCACTCGCTCGTGCTCATCTTCGGCGACACGGTCGAGGCCGCCCTCGCGTTCGACCGCGACCTCGACGCGGAGGTCCCGCGGATCGTCCTCGTCGACACCTTCCGCGACGAGGCGGAGGAGGCGCTCCGCGTCGCCCGCGCCCTTGGCGACCGGCTGTACGGGATCCGGCTCGACACGCCGTCCGAGCGAGGGCGCGTCACGCCCGACCTCGTCCGCGAGGTCCGGGCGCGCCTCGACCAGGCCGGCTTCGACCACGTCAGGATCGTCGCGTCGGGCGGCCTCACGCCCGACCGGATCCGGACCTTCAAGGAGGCCGGGGCGGCGGTCGACTCGTACGCCGTCGGCTCGTACATCTCGGGCGCCCGTCCGATCGACTTCACGGCCGACATCAAGGAGATCGACGGCCGGCCGATCGCGAAGCGCGGGCGGATCCCGGGGCGCACCGACAGCCCGCGCCTGCGGCCGGTGGACCTCTCCCGCTGGCGGGACGGCTGACCGCTCGCCTGCGCCTCGGCGTCGTCCGTGCCACCATCCCCGGCATGTCTGCGGCGCCCGACGACCACGAGAGCCCGTACGCGCTGCTGCGCCGCGGGGAGGAGCTGATCCGCGGCCGCCACTACGCGCAGGCCGCGATCGTCCTGGAGCGCGCCGCCGACGCCGAGCCCGGCAAGGGCTCGATCCTCGAGGCGCTCGGACGGGCCTACTTCAACTCCGGCCAGGCGGAGCGCGCACGCGCCACGTTCGAGGCCCTGCTCGAGGTCGACCCCTCGGCGCACTACGCGCACTACGCGCTCGGCCAGAGCCTGAAGCGCCTCGGCCGGCTCACCGAGGCGCGCACGCATCTTCGGATGGCGACCGCGCTCGATCCGTCGTCGTCGCTCTACCGCTCGGCGCTCGCGCGGGTCGGTCCCGACGGCGACGAGGAAGCGTCGCCCCGCTCGTAGGCCGGGAACCCGCGCTGCGCGGGGTCAGGCGCCCGGGTCGCTGGGCAGGACCCAGTGCGGCCACTCGACGACCGGCTCGAACCCCGTCCGCCGATACAGCCCCAGGGCGCGCTCGTTCCACGCCTCGACCGCGAGCTGGACGGCATCCGCGCCATCCGCGCGCAGCCGCGCGATGCCCCAGCGCATCAGCTCGCGCCCCAGGCCCTTTCCGCGCCAGGCCGGGACGACCCCGATCTGGGACACGTAGCCGACCCGGCGGCCGTCGGACTCGACGACCCGCTCCGTCTTCGTGAAGCCGATCATCGGACCGGCGCGTGACCCGGTGCCCTCGCGCAGGACGAGGACACCCTCCGGCACGAAGTCCGGCAGTCCGGCGACGTGGCGGACGATGTCGGGGGTCAGCCCGAGCGGGGTCGGGTGGCCCTCGAAGCTCGCGTTCGCGAACGCCACGTAGTCGTCGACGTCGATCGCGTCGGACCACGTCTCGGTCGTGACGCCGGCCGGAAACGCCGGTGCCGGCACCTCACGGTCCGCGCCGAGCTCGAGCAGCCAGAGGCTCTTGCGGTAGGTCAGCCCGACGGCGCGGGCGAAGGCGAGCGACCGCTCGAGGTGTGGCGGGACGTACAGGTTCAGGTATGGATCGCCGCGCGCCGCAGCCGCTGCCCGGGCCGCCGCGACGAGGGCACGGCCGACGCCGCGCCGACGGTGTGCCGGGTGGACGGTGAGGTCGTCGTTGCGCAGGATCGCGTAGCCGACGACGGCGCCGTCCTGCTCGGCCACGACGATGCCCGACGGATCGGCCGCGAGTCGCCCGACGGCCCGCTCGATGTCGTGACGGGTCCAGCCGGGGATCCGGTCGATCTCGAACGACGCCTCCATCACCGCCCGGATCCCCGCCTCGTCACCCGGCCGGAACGGCCGCGTCCGGAGCTGCCCGCCGACCCCGTCGGTCGCCTGCTCCGGCGCGGGCGGCGGCGCGGCCGGGCCCGTCACGAGCCGTCCCGGAGGCGCGCGAGCCAGAAGAGCCCGACGATCGACTTCGCGTCGCGGATCTCGCCCGCGTCGACGAG
>JBFKVO010000157.1:0-4162 GCA_041639095.1 Candidatus Limnocylindrales bacterium
CCGACGTTCGCGGCCCGCTCCACGAGCGTCGCCAGCCGCGACGGGTAACGCGCGATGAGGAGGCCGACCGGGACCGCGAGGGCGGCGGCGAGCACCGCGGCCCCGGCACCGGCGACGAATGAGCCGATCGCGGCGGCCTCAACGACGACGAACGGTTCGCCCTGCGCAAGGCCGCGCACGAGCCAGAAGAGGATCGTCGTCGCCGGGACGACGAGCGCGAGGCCGACGAGGCCGACGAGGAAGCCGACCGCGGGCCAGCGCCAGCGCCCGAGCGCGATCGGCTCGACCGGCCGACGCTTCCCACGATCCCCGCGGGCGCGGACGTGCCCCCGGATCCATGCCTCTCCCCAGGTGAGGGCGAGCGCGAGCCCGACGAGGCCGAGCGCGAGCATCGCCGCGAGCGAGCGATCGAAGGCGGCCCGGTACTGGACGTAGACCGCCCGGCTGAGGCTGTCGAACTGGAGCAGCGACACCGCCCCGAAGTCCGAGACGGCGTACAGCACGGCGAGGAGCGCGCCTGCTGCGATCGCCGGAGCGAGGAGCGGGACGCTGACGCGACGGAACGCGGTCGGGCGGTCGTCGCCGAGGGTCCGCGCGGCGTCCTCGAGGGCGCGGTCCTCGCGGAGGAGCCCCGCGCGCGTAGCGAGGACGACATAGGGGTACGTCGCGAGGATCAGCACGAGCGTGGCTCCCGGCAGGCCGTAGATGTCGGGGATTCGATCCACGCCCAGCGGTGCGAGGATCGACTGGACGGCCCCGCGCGGTCCGAAGGCCGCGATGAACGCGAACCCGGTCACGTAAGAGGGGATCGCCAGCGGCACGACCGAGAGCACCGCCCAGGCGCGCCGCCCGGGCACGTCCGTGCGAGCGGTCAGCCACGCGACCGGCACGCCGATGAGGATGCTGCCGGCGCCGACGAGGAGCGCGAGCGCAGCCGTAGAGACGACGATCTCGATCGTGCGTGGGCGGAGGACGAACGCGAGCGCATCGGACTCGGTGCCGACGGCGCGGATGACGAGATAGGCGACGGGCAGCAGGGACAGCACCGCGATCGTCGCTCCCACGACGAGGAGCACGGTCGGCGCCGCGGGCTGCGCGGGATGCCGCACCGCCACGGATGGCGCGACCGTCGCCCCGGACGGCGCGAAGGCGGGACGCATCCTCGGACGACGGCGTCCCTGCTAGAGGACGCCCGCCTCCCGCAGCACCCGCAGCGTCCCGGCGAGATCCGCGAGGTCGGACAGGTCGATGTCCGGCGATCGGATCTCCGCGAGCGGCACCAGCCGGGCGTCGGCCGCGATGCCAGGGACGAGCGGATACTCGAACGTCGTCTCGGCGAAGTAGCGCTGGCTCTCGTCCTCGAGGAGGAATGCAGCGAACGCCTCGGCCGCCGTCGGGTTGGGCGCGCCCACGAGGATCCCGACGCCGGCGACGTTCACGAGCGCTCCGGGATCGCCTCCACTGAAGTAGTGGTTGCGCGCCGGATACGCGTCGCCCTGCTCCGCGAGTTGCCGCATGAGGTAGTAGTGGTTGACGAACGCGACGTCGACCTCGCCGGCAGCGACGGCCTGCAGGGCGGGCGTGTTCCCTTCGTACACGCGTGGCTCATTCGCGACGACCCCCTCGAGCCACTCCTTCGCGGCGTCGTCGCCGAGCTCGATGCGCAGGGCCGTGACGAACGACTGGAACGATCCGTTCGTCGGAGCCCACCCGATCCGGCCCCTCCAGACCGGGTCCGTGAACCCGAGGATCGACGCCGGCAGGTCCGCCTCGGTCACCCTGGTCGGGTTGTACACAGCGACCCGTGCTCGGCCCGAGACGCCGACCCAGACACCGTCCGGAGAACGGAATCGCGGATCGACTCGGTCGAGAACGCCGACCGGAAGGGGAGCAAGGCGGTCCTCCGCCGCCAGCGCGCCGAGAGCTCCCGCGTCCTGCGCGAAGTAGACGTCCGCCGGCGAGCGGGCACCTTCCTCGAGGATCGTCGCGGCCAGCTCGGCGGTGTCGCCGTAGCTGGCGCGCACGACGATCCCGGTGGCCGTCGCGAAGCGCTCGAAGAGCGGCTTCACGAGCTCCTCGCTGCGACCCGAGTAGACCGTGAGCGTTCCCCCGATGGTCGCCGCCGGGGTCGCGCCGGGCCCGGGTGACGCCGCCCCGGAGCAGGCGACGACGACGAGGGCCGCGGCAAGTACCCAGACCAGCGGATGCGAACGACCGGTGACGACGGACACGCGCGGACCTCCAGGATCGTTGTTCGGGAGCGCGACGGCATGCTACCGCGCTTTCACCGTTGTGACAAGCGTACCTTATCTGTGGATGCAAGGTCGCCTGACTCGCTCGTGGGCACGATGCGGCGGTTGACCGGATCCGTCCTCGGCCCTAGAATGGATGATCGCGGGGTGGAGCAGCGGCAGCTCGTCGGGCTCATAACCCGAAGGTCGGCGGTTCGAATCCGTCCCCCGCAACCAATACGCCGCACCCGAACCCCGGCTCACGACCAGCCGGGGTTCTTCCGTGTCCGGCGTCGGGCGCGGCCCTGGTCAGCTCCAGGTGCCGAGGGGCGCGACGAACTCGAGGATGAGCGCGGCGAGGGCCTCCGGAGCCTCCATCCCGACCATGTGGGCGACGCCCGGGACGACGACGCGGCGTGCCCCGCGAACGCCGCGCTCGAGTCGCTCGGCCGACGCCCGCGTATCGCTCGTGTCGAGCTCGCCGACGACGGCGAGGACGGGGATCCCGATCTCACCGAGCCGCCCGACGGCCTGCGGCTCGAGGGGGATCGGGCGGCCGAAGACACGGTCGCGCTCGTACAGCGGGCGGTCCATGAGCGCCACGGCCGCGCGGACCGCGGGTGCCACGCGCGTGGCCTCCTGGCCGACGCCGTCGACCCAGGCGCGGAGGTCCAGTTCCACCCCGGCGTCGGCGTCGAAGGCCTCGGCGGCCGCCTCGGCAGCCGCGAGGAGCTCGTCCTCCTCCGGCGACCTCGGGGCCTCGAACCCGCCGACGCCACCCCCGACCCAGACGAAGGCGACGGCCCGCTCGGGCGATTCGAGGACGGTATCGAGAAGGATCATCGCCCCGCGCGAGTTGCCGACGAGGCATGCCCGATCGATGCCGAGGTGGTCGAGGACGGCGCGCACGTCGGCGCGGTTCGAGAATTCGACATCGTCGGTCGTCGACCGCCCGAAGCCACGGGTGTCGTAGCGGACGGCGCGGTACCCTGCGTCCACGAGGAACGGGACGAGCGGATCCCACGAGCGCGAATCGGCGATCCCGGCGTGCGCGAGGACGATCGGCGGACCCTCGCCGTCGACCGCGACGTGGAGCCGGCCGCCCGGAACGTCGATCGCCTCCCGGCGTGATTCGATGGTCATCGCCCCCATCCTACGTGCGCTGCGCGCGGCCGGCAGGCCGGCCCCGCCGCGGCACTACTCCCAGCGGAAGAGGCGCAGCGCCGCGACGCTGCCGGCGGCGGCCCACGCGGCGAGGATCGCGAGTGCCGGCAGCGCCTCGCCGCCCGCGCCGAACCCGACCCTCATCGTCTCCGAGAGTGCGCCCGCCGGGAGCAGCCGGGCGAGCTCGGCGAGGACCCCCGGCAGGTGGTCGACCGGGAGGACGATGCCACCCAGGAACAGGAACGCGATGAACAGGCCGTTCGCGACCGCGAGCGTCGCCTCCGCACGCAGCGCTCCCGCGAGCGCAAGGCCGAGGCCGGCGAACGCCGCGGTCCCGAGGACGAGGCCGAGCGCGATTAGGCCCGGCACGACCGGCTCGTCCGGCACCCATCCGAGCGCGAGCGCCGCGATCGCGACGAGCAGCCCGAGCTGGGCGACCACGACGATGGCGACCGCGGACAGCTTCGCGGCGATCACCGTCGTGCGGTGGACCGGCGCGCCGCCGAAGCGCTTGAGCACACCGTAGGCGCGCTCGTAGCCGGTCGCGATGCCGAGGTTCACGAGACTCGTGGCGATGATCGCGAGCGCTACGGTTCCGGGCAGGAGGAACACGACGAGCGGCCGCTCCGCCTCCGGCGCGATGTCGATCGTCGCGAAGAAGACGAGGACGGCCGACGGGACGACGAGCGTCACGAGCACGTTCTCGCCACGGCGCACGGCGAGCCGCAGCTCCATCGCGACGAGCGCCGCGAGCGCGCGCGGCCACG
>JBFKVO010000158.1:0-4157 GCA_041639095.1 Candidatus Limnocylindrales bacterium
CTTCAACCAGGAGTTGTACGGAACCCCGACGACGCTGCCGTGGGGGATCGCGATCGACTGCCAGCACCGGATCGCGGCCTATCCGTGCGATCTGTACCCCTTCGCATCGACGTTCTTCCAGCCCCTGTTCCTGTACGAATCGCTGAGCGGGTTCCTCGGCGCCGCGACGCTCCTCTGGATCGGGCGCCGATTCCGCGACCGGTTGCGCCCCGGCGACCTGATCATCATCTTCTTCGTCTGGTACGGGATCGTCCGATTCCTGCTCGAGCCGCTTCGCTCGGACAACTGGCTCATCGGGGGGATCCCGGCGGCCCAGATCGCGTCGCTCGTGTTCATCGGTGGCGCCCTCCTGGCATTCGCGCTCCGACATCGGCCCGGCTGGCGGGACGAGGCCGCGGCGGAGCGGGCGCACTCCGCGGACACTGCCGAAACGCTCACCGGCGATCCGCCCGCGGGTCCGTCGGGCGCGGCGCTGTCGCCCGACATCGCCGAGATCGACGCGGCGATGCGCGACGCCGCCCGCCGCACCGGCGACGCGGGTCCCGGTGCCGTGCACGACCCCCCGTCGGACGAGACGGAGACGGGCGGACCCCGCGCCCCGGAGGTGGCCAGCGATGACGCCGGTGGAGCAGACCGACCCGCCTGACCCGGCGATCACGGCACCGGCCCGGCGGCGGCGCCCGCCGCCCGCGCGGATCGCACCGCAGGCACTCGCGGCCGCCCGGGGCGGCGTCCGGCAGGGCCTCGACTGGCTCGGCCGTGCTCCGGAGGCGCGGGCCACCTGGTTCTACCGCGCATTCAGGGTCTTCGCGCGGTTCCTCTTCTTCGTCGCATTCCGCTTCCGCATCGACACGGCCGGCCAGGAGCACCTGCCGCGAGCTGGTGGCTACCTGCTCGTCGCGGGGGCCCATCGTGGCTGGATGGACCCGTTCGTCGTCATCCACGCGTTGCCGCTCGAGCCGCGGGCCTGGTTCCTCGGCAGCGGCCCGTCGACGTTCACCGTTCCGTGGCGAGAGTGGCTGATCCGGAGGCTCGGCGGGCTCCTGCCGGTGTGGCGCGGCAGCGTCGGTGTCGAGAGCCACGTGGCGTCGGCGCGCGCGGTCCTCGACGCGGGTGGCGTCTTCGTCCAGATGCCGGAGGGAACGGTGAGCGGGCCACCCGGGCGCCTGGGCGTGTTCCGGAGCGGGGCGGGCCTGATCGCGCTGCGCACCGATGCCCCGATCGTCCCGCTCGCGATGGCCGGGACCGAGGACCTCTACCTCGGCAAGCGGATGGCATCGCGGGTGCTGCCGACGACGAGTGTCGCCGAGCTCCTCGGCCCCGCCTGGGACGGCGTGGTCCCGCCGCCTGCCTCGAAGGAGGAGCTTGCCCTCGCGAAGGCGATCGTCGAGGCGCTCGCGGCGCGCATCGGGCCGGTCGTCGCGGAGCTCCATCCGTCGACCGTCGATCCACCCTCCCATCGGCGGCCGTTCCGCCGCCGCCTCACGTGGCTGTTCCTCGGTCCCGGCCGGCTCGACCGCGACGACCCGGGGACGCCGGCCCGGACCTGACGGACCGGACCGCGAGGAGCGGCGAGATGGCGGGGATGCGCGACCCGAACGAGGGATCGTGGGCCCGCTCCGCGGGCCGGTTGGGCCTCGCGGGCGAGGCGCCGGTCCGCGCGACGCTCGTCTACCGGGGGCTGATCGGCGGCTGCCGGCTCATCGCGACGATCCTCGGGATCCGCATCGGCCTCGAAGGATCCGAGCACCTCCCGCGCAGCGCCGACGGCCGCCCGGCAGGCGGCTGGATCGCCGCGGGTCTCCCGCACCGGACCTGGATCGACCCGTTCGTCCTGGCGCTCGGACTGCCGCTCGAACCGCGCCTGTCCTGGCTCGGCGACGGGCGGGCGATCTTCCGCAGCCCGCTCCGGCGCTGGGTCTTCGCGCGGATCGGTGGCGTCGTTCCGATCTGGCCCGGTGGCGGCCGTCGCGCCATCGACGCCCATCTGGCGGCCGCCGCGCGGATCCTCGCGGCCGGTGGCGTGTTCGCGCTCTTCCCGGAGGTCGGACCCGCCGCGCCCGTCCACGTGGCTCGTCCGCTCGGAAGGGGCGTCGGCTACGTCGCGATCCGGACCGGCGCGCCGATCGTCCCGCTCGTCCTCGGGGGCGCGCACGAGCTCTACCTCGGCAGACGCATCCTCCTGCGGGCACTGCCGCCCGTCGACTGGCGTGCCCTCGCCGGTGTCGCGGGCGACGCGCCCGCGCCGGACCCCGGCACCGCCGCGGAGCGCGACCTCGCGCGGCGGGTCACGGACGCGCTCCATGCGACCACGGCCGACGCCGTCGCCGCCGCCCACCGGGACGCGGAGCCGCCACCCGGCACACGGAAGGTCTGGACCGGGCTGACCCGCCTGTTCCATTGAGTCCGGGCCCGCGCGGGGACGCGCCGCACGCCGCGCCGCACGGTATCCTCCCGGGGCAGATGCGCTACGCGGAATCGATCCTCGACCTCGTCGGCGGGACCCCGCTCGTCCGCCTCACGCGGGTGACCCGCGACCTCGGCCCGGCCGACGGCCAGCCGCTCATCCTCGCGAAGCTCGAGGCCCTCAACCCCGGTGGCTCGGTGAAGGATCGGATCGGGCTCCCGATGATCGAAGCGGCCGAGCGCGCCGGTCTGCTGAAGCCGGGCGGCACGATCATCGAGCCGACGTCGGGCAACACGGGCCACGGGCTCGCGATCGCGGCGGCCCTCAAGGGCTACCGCTGCATCTTCGTCATGGCCGACAAGCAGTCGCCCGAGAAGCAGGCGCTCCTGCGCGCGTACGGGGCGGACGTCGTCCTGTGCCCGACGAACGTCGAGCCCGAATCGCCCGAAAGCTACTACTCGGTGGCGGCGCGCCTGGCACGCGACATCCCGGGCGCCTTCAAGCCGGACCAGTACTGGAACATGGAGAACCCGCGCGCCCACGAGCAGACGACGGGACCCGAGATCTGGGAGCAGACCGAGGGCCGGATCACGCACTTCGTCGCGAGCGCCGGCACCGGCGGCACGATCTCCGGCGTCGGACGCGTCCTGAAGGCGAAGAACCCCGCGATCCGGATCATCGGTGCCGACCCGGAGGGCTCGGTGCTGTCCGGCGACACCGCCCGCCCGTACCTGACCGAGGGCATCGGCGAGGACTTCATGCCGGGCACCCACGACCCGTCCGTCGTGGACCGCTGGGTCCGCGTCTCGGATCGCGACGCGTTCACGATGGCGCGCCGGATCACGCGGGAGGAGGGGATCCTCGCCGGCGAGTCGTGCGGGACGGCGGTCGTGGCGGCCCTCGACGAGGTTCGGCGGATCATGGCCGAGGATGGCGCCGCCGCGCGCGACGCGGTGATCGTCGTGGTCCTGCCCGACGGCGGGCGGAGCTACCTCTCGAAGCTCTACAACGACGAATGGATGCGGGCGAACGGCCTGCTCGGCTCGGCGACCGAGCCGGACCGGGTCCGCGACGTGCTCACCGCCCGCCATGGTGGCGAGCTCCCGCAACTCGTGCTGGCACACACGACCGACACGGTCGCCGCGACGATCGACACGCTCGAGCGCTACGGGATCAGCCAGATGCCGGTGTCCGAGGGTCCGGACGACGCCGTCTCGTCGATCGTCGGCTCGATCAGCGAGAAGGGCCTCCTCGAGCGGGCCTACCGCGACCCGGCGATCGTCGAGCGGACGGTCGGCGAGGTGATGGATCGCCCGCTCCCGACCGTCTCGGAGACGGCCGCCCTCGACGAGGCGTTCGAGCTCCTCCGCGACGGCGCGCCGGCCGTCGTGGTCCTCGGCGCGACGCGCGCCACCGGCGTCGTCACGAAGCTCGACCTCCTCGAGTTCCTCTCCCACCGCCGCGCCTGACCGCGGCGATCGCGGTTCTTGCGGGGTCGACCACCTCGACCGTCCGCTCACCCCCCGCGGGCCGTCGGCGCTCACCACACGTCGCCGGGGCGCCACTCGCAGGTGATCGGCGCGTCGTCGTCGAGAGGCGGAGTCGTCGTCGTCGAGAGGACGAGGATCCCGCCGTCCTCGCCCGGGGTCGGGGTCACCTGCCCGCCGTCGCCGCGCACGCCCGACGGCCCCGGCCAGACTCGCCAGCCGAGGCGCTCGTAGAAGGCGGGCGAGCCGCTGTCGAGCACCCC
>JBFKVO010000159.1:0-4130 GCA_041639095.1 Candidatus Limnocylindrales bacterium
CCTGCATCCTCGAGGATCCGATCCATCGTCGCGTAGTCGAGCGCATCCCCCAGGCGCCGATCGATCCGGACCTCGAGCCCGAGCGCGGCCGCGACCGGCTCCGCGGTCTCGCGGGCACGGAGCTTCGGCGACGAGACGATCGCCTCGGCCGTGAAGCCCGCAGCGGCCAGCAGGCGCGCGAGCCGCTTCGCCTGGCGGTGGCCCTTCGCCGACAGCGGGCGCTCGGCGTCGTCGCCCACCCAGGCCGCGGGGTCGCCGGCGTCGGCATGGCGCAGGAGGTGGAGCTCGATCACGGACGCCCGCCGGCCCACGGAGGTGTCGCTGGGGAAGGTGCCGCCCCGGCCGTCGAGACGGTCCCGGCGAGGAAGTCGGCGACGTGGTCCTCGATCCGCTCGAGGGTCGCGCGGAACGCCGCGTGGCGGACGTCCTCGGAACCGTCCACCGCGGCCGGATCCGCGAGGCTCCAGTGGCGGGCCGGCGCAGCGCCGGGGAACGTCGGGCAGACCTGCCGCGCATCGTCGCAGACGGTGATCACGTGGTCGAACGGCTGCCCGAGGTACAGGTCGAGCTCCTTCGACGCCAGCCCGACCGAGGGGATGCCCGCTTCCTCGAGGACCAGCACGGTCATCGGGTTCACGCCCTTCGGTGCCGTGCCGGCGCTGTGGACCTCGAACGCGGGGCCGCCGCGTTCGCGCAGGACGGCCTCGGCGAGGAGGCTCCGGGCGGAGTTCCCCGTGCAGACGAACAGGACGCGCAACGGCGTGGCCATGGGCACGGACCCATGGTACGAGCCGCGCACGCGGCAGTCATCACTCGCGACGGCCGGCGGCCGCCCGGCGGGCGACGGCTAGAGGTCGGCGACGAGACGGCCGAGGCGGCGCCGGAACGCGAGCCCCGCCACGCCGCGCCAGGCGCTGCTCACGCCGCGCCGAAGTCGGGCGATCTCCCGCTCGCGGCTCGCGAGGTAGCGGCCCGTCGCCGCCCGCTCCGCCTCGGACAGGCCGGTCCCGCGCTCGACGAGGAACGCGCGCGTGAGTGCCGCAGCCACGTCGGCATCGTTGAGCAGCCCGAGGTGGTCCTGGAGCGCCGTGACCCTTGCGATGACGGGCTTCGTGTCGGTGCCGAGGACGTCCTCGTGGAACTCGAGGGTGTAGCGCAGCCACTTCGCCGCGATCCGCAGCTCGTGAAGGGTCGCGATGTCCGCCCAGCGGAGGACCGGCTCGTACGCGCGGACGCGGGCGAACGTGTCCCAGATCCGCGGAGGCGCGGTGTCGCGGACGCGCTGCGGATCGGTGGCCCCGAGCGGACGCGCACCGGCGCCCGGCGTCGCGGCGAACGCGACGTACGCCTCGAGCCAGCGGCGATAGGGGTCGCCGTCGAGCTCGCGTAGCAGGGCCTTCCGGGCGCCCTCGCGGTCGCGGGCCCACGACGCGGCGAGCGGCTCGAGGCTGGCGCTCTCGGTCGCGGGCAGCGGGGCGCGGTACGCCGCGAAGCCCTCGAGGAGCACGTCCACGTCGCGCACCGCGCCGAGCATCCGCGCCACCCGACGGAGGCGCGACCGGTGGCGGCGCGTTCGTCGCGGGTCGAACCCGTCCGCGAAGACGCGCCAGGCCGCGCGCATCCGCCGCGTCGCGACGCGCATCTGGTGGAGCTCCTCGACGTCGCCGGCGCGTGTCCCGGCCTCGCGCGCCTGCATGCGGGCGAGATGGAAGGCGAGGGTCTTCCGGCCTGCCTCGGTCACGGTGTCGTCGGGCCGGACGCCCGGGGAGCGGGGCTCTCGCACGCGTTTGGGCCGCGGCGCCGATGCGACCTCTCCCGCGGCCTCGGGCGTGGGTCCGGCTTCCGCAGCGGGCGCGACCGCGCCGACGGGGGCGGCAGCTCGGGCTGCGCGGCGCGCGGTTCGAGCCGCCGGCTTCGTCCCTCGATCGGGAGCGGCGGGCCGTTCGGGAGACCCGCCCGCCGGACGCTGCCGGGGCGGCCGCACGGTCGCCTGCTCCGCGACCGTCGGCTCCGTCGATGCCGCCTTCGGCGGGGCGGGCTCTGCGATCGGCGCCTTCGAGGACACCGGCTTCGGGGTCAACGGTCCCGCGGCCGCGGTGGCCGCGGCGCGTGGCGCCCTCGTCCTCGGCGATGCGACCGAGATCGTCGTCGGCACGATGTGCCGGGGCCTGTGTGGCGCGGTGGCGCCGTCATGCTGCGGTGCCTCGGGCGGAGCGCCGGGCTCCGGCTCGGCGACCGTCGGGCCAGTGACCGCCGGGGCGGAGACCACCGGCTCGCTCGTCGCCGGCATCCCGCCGGCCTCGACCCGGATGTCGGGAACCTCGGTGCCGATCGCGGCGAGCGCCGCGTCGAGCTTCGAGCTCGCCGCGTCGGCGATGCCGGGCACGCCTGCGAGGATCTCACCGAGTGACGACAGCGCCCGCGCGTCGCCCGACACCAGCTCGCCCTCGAGCTCGGTGAACCGTTCGATCGTCCGGCCGCCGTGGACGACCTGCACCTCGTCGACCGACAGCTCGACGTCCGCCCGCCCGCTCGCGAACCGCCGCTGGCGCCGGAACTGGCGGAGCGTCACCAGCTCGACGAGGGGCGCGCCACCGACGAGTCCCAGGAGGAGGTCGCGGGCATCGGACGCGGCCCACGCCGCGGGGTCGAGCCCGGGGCCGGCCGGCCCCGCGAGCTCGCGGCGGTGGTGGGCGCGCCCGTCGAGCGCCCGGGCCGTGGACTTCAGCGACACGATCTCGACGTCGGGCCCGGTCCGCAGCCTCGCCGCGTAGCCGGCCCGCCGGAGCGCCCACCCGTCCGTGTCCACGTAGCGGTCCTCGATCCGCACCATCGCGATCGCGCCGGAGGGCCGGAATTCGCCGAGCGACGCCGCAGCGAGGATGTCGTCGCCGGTCCGCGCGTCCGGCAGGCGGAACTTCAGCTCGACCTCGACCCCGGTCTTCGCGATCACGCTCGCGGATCCAGCGAGCCGACCCCGGTCCGCGGCCGATGCGGCGCGATCGATCCCGGCGTGAGCGCGCGCTCCATAAGGACCCGGTGCGTGTCGATCGTGCCCGCCTTCCCGGCGATGTCCTCGAGCCGGCGCCAGCGGCCGCGGCGGTCCATCTGCCACGAGCGTCGGTCGTCGGCGAGCATGACCTCGACGATCTCCGCGATCCGCGCCTTCGCCTCGCCGTCCTCGACCGGGACGACGGCCTCGATGCGCCGGTCGAGATTGCGGTCCATGAGGTCGGCCGAGCCGATGTACCACTCGGCCATCCCGCCGTTCTCGAAGCCCCAGATGCGCGAGTGCTCGAGGAACTCGCCGACGACCGAGCGGACGCGGACGCGGTCGGACACGCCCTCGATGCCCGGCACGAGGGAACACGCGCTGCGGACGAGGAGATCGACGTCGACGCCCGCCTGCGAGGCGCGGTAGAGCGCCTCGATGCTCGCGACGTCGACGAGGGCGTTCAGCTTCAGGACGATGCGCGCGGGGTGGCCCGCCTTCGCGTGCGCGATCTCGCGCTCGACGAGCTCGAGGAACCGGGTCCGCAGCCCGTGCGGGGCGACGATGAGCCGCCGGTACTCCGTCTGCCGGGAGAGGCCGGTGAGGACGTTGAAGAGCTCGGTCACGTCGGCACCGAGCTCGCGCCGGCACGACAGGAGCCCGAGGTCGACGTACAGCCGCGCCGTCTTCGAGTTGTAGTTGCCGGTGCCGATGTGGACGTAGCGGCGCAGCCCGGAGCCCTCGCGGCGGACGACGAGCGAGGTCTTCGAGTGGGTCTTCAGGCCCACGAGCCCGTACACGACGTGGGCGCCGGCCTGCTCGAGCTTGCGGGCCCAGACGATGTTCGCCTCCTCGTCGAAGCGGGCCTTGATCTCGACGAGGACGACGACCTGCTTGCCGCGCTCGGCGGCGCGGATGAGCGAGCGGACGATCGGGGAGTCGCCCGAGGTCCGGTAGAGGGTCTGCTTGATCGTCAGGACCTCGGGGTCGTCGGCGGCCTGCCCGATGAACCGCTCGACCGACGCCGTGAAGCTCTCGTACGGGTGGTGGAGCAGGATGTCGCCCGCGCGGATCGCCGCGAACACGTCGGCCGGCTCGTCCTCGTCGGGGGGCAGCAGGCGAACCGGCGTGACCGGCA
>JBFKVO010000160.1:0-4117 GCA_041639095.1 Candidatus Limnocylindrales bacterium
CAGGCTGCCGGCCTCGCCCGGTGATCGGGTACGTCCTCCGTCGGCTCGCCTGGGCGGTCCTCGTCCTCGCGGCGGTCGGTGTGACGACCTTCGTCCTGACGTTCGTCGCGCCCGGGGATCCCGCGCGGTCGATCGCGGGACTGCGCGCCAGCGCCGAGGACGTATCGAACATCCGTCATGCCCTCGGTCTCGACCGATCGCTGGCCGAGCAGCTGGGCGCCTACATCGGGCGCCTGCTCCAGGGCGACTTCGGCCACTCGTACAAGCGCGACGCCCAGGTCCTGGACCTCATCGTCGCCCGGTTCCCGGCGACGCTCCAGCTCGCCGTCGCGGGTCTCGCCGTCGCGGTGGCGATCGGCCTTCCCATCGGGGTCCGATCAGCCGTGCGGCCCGGCGGCTGGGCTGACCGCGTGGGAGGCATCCTGACGGCCGTGCTCGTCGCCGCACCGGCGTTCTGGGTGGGGTATGTCCTGCTGTATCTGCTCGCCTTCACGCCGGCGGCGCGGTGGGGGATCGACCTGTTCCCGATCGGCGGCTACGAGCCCTTCGACCTGCGCTATCTCGCGCTGCCGGCCATCACGCTCGGCATCGGCGGAGCCGCGTACTACGCCAGGATCACACGGACCGCGATGCGCGACGAGCTGGGGCTGGACTACATCCGCACCGCGCGAGCGAAGGGGCTCGGGGAGCGCGCGATCGCGTGGCGGCACGCGCTGCGCAACGCCCTGGCCCCCATCCTGTCGCAGGTCGGACTGGATCTCGGGTTCTTCATGGGCGGCGTCGTCGTGATCGAGCGAATCTTCAACTGGCCGGGTATCGGCAAGCTCGCGCTCGACGCGATCCCCGGCGAGGATCTGCCCCTCCTGATGGGCACGGTCCTGTTCGCGACCTTCTGCATCGTCCTTGCGAACCTCGCCGTCGACGTCGCACAGGCGGTCCTCGATCCGCGTGTTCGCACCTAGCTCGTGCGGCTCCTCCTGACGGTCAGGCCGCGAAGCGGCGGAAGACGGCGACCGCGTTCTGGCCCCCGAAGCCGAAGCCGTTGATGATCGCGGTGTCGACCGTCGCCTGGCGCTTCGCGTTCGGGACGTAGTCGAGGTCGCACTCCGGGTCGGGGTTCTCGAGGTTGATCGTCGGCGGGATCCAGCCGTCGCGGATCGCGCCGATCGCGGCGATCCCCGCGACCGACCCCGCCGCCCCGAGGAGGTGTCCGACCATCGACTTCGGGCTGCTGATCGGCACCCGGTAGGCATGGTCGCCGAACGCCGCCTTGATCGCGCGCGTCTCCGTGACGTCGTTGAGCGGCGTCGACGTCCCGTGGGCGACGATGTAGTCCACCTCGTCGGGCGCCACGTCCGCCGAGCGGAGGGCCTTCGTCATCGCCATCGTCGCGCCGCGGCCGGTCGGTTCCGGAGCGGAGATGTGGAACGCGTCGGCGGTGAGGGCGGCGCCGTCGATCTCGGCGTGGATCGTCGCCCCGCGCTGCAGCGCGTGCTGGGCGGATTCGACGACGACGACACCGGCACCCTCGCCGAAGAGGAACCCGTCGCGGTCGCGATCGAACGGGCGGGACGCCCGTTCGGGCTCGTCGTTGCGCTTGGAGAGCGCGCCCATGTTCGCGAGCGCCGCGAAGGCGATCGGGAGGAGCGGCGCCTCCGACCCGCCCGCAAGGACGACATCGCACTCGCCGGTCTGGATGAGGCGGAGCGCGTCCTGGAACGAGATCACCCCCGACGCGCAGGCGGCGATCTGGGTGATCACCGGGCCCGTCAGCCCGTACTTCATCGACACCTGCGCGGCGGCCATCGAGCCGGACAGCGCCGGGACGGCGAACGGCGAGACCTGCCCGGGACCCTTCGTTCGGAGGGCGTCGTCGCCCTCGGTCACCTGCTCCATCCCGCCGCCGCCCGTGTTCAGGACGACCGCGACGCGGTCGCGGCGCTCGGGGGACCAGTCGGCGAAGTCGAGGCCCGCATGTTCGACGGCCTCCGCGGCCGCCGCGACGCCGAGATGGATGAACCGGCTCATCCGGCGCGCCATCTTGCGGTCCATCGCGATCGTCGGATCGAAGTCCTTGACCTCGGCCGCGATCCGGACGTCCCAGCCGGTCGGGTCGAACGAGGTGATCGGGCCCGCCCCCGACACGCCGGCGAGCAGGTTCTGCCAGTACGTGGCGGCGTCGTTGCCGATCGGAGTGACCGCCCCGAGGCCGGTCACGACGGCACGGCGGGCGGGATCGGTGCTGGGCACGGGGTCCACCTCGCGCTGACGGTCGGTTCGGCGGTGATTGTAGCGGCCGCTCGGCGCAGCGCCGTCGTCCGGCCGGACGGCCGTGCAGCCCGCGCCGTGCCCGGGCGCCCCCCGGACGCGTCGCCCCCGGTCAGTCGCCGTCGTAGCGCTTGAAGACGACTGCGCCGTTGTGGCCGCCGAGGCCGATGTTGTTCGAGAGCGCGTAGCGGATCGGCATCGGGACCGCCTCGGGCACGACCCACAGGTCGCACTCGGGGTCGGGATCGCGGTAGTTGATCGTCGGCGGAGCGACCTGCTCGGCGACCGACTTCACCGTCGCGAACGCCTCGAAGGCTCCCGCCGCGCCCATCATGTGGCCGGTCATCGACTTCGTGCCGCTGATGATGAGCTCGTGGCGAGCGCGCGCCGCCCGGTCGCCGAACACCGCCCAGATCGCGTCGGCCTCGCGCTTGTCGCCGACCGGCGTCGACGTCCCGTGCGGGTTGATGAGGTCCACCTCGTCCGCCGGGACGCCACGACGCTCGAGCGACATCCGCATGGCGCGAGCGGAGCCCGTCCCGCCCTCGATCGGCTGGATCATGTCCCAGCCGTCGGCCGCCGACCCGTAGCCGACGACCTCCGCGTAGATCCGCGCCCCGCGCGCCTTCGCGAGCTCGAGGTCCTCGAGGAACAGCCCGGCCGCGCCCTCGCCGAGGACGAAGCCGTTGCGGGTCAGGTCGAACGGGCGGGCGACGGTCTCCGGGCCCTCGCCCGGGCGCGGCATCCCGAGCCCGCGCATGTTCCCGAACCCGGCGTGGGCGACCTCGATGAGGGGCGCCTCCGTCGAGCCCGAGATGACCGCGATGCAGTCGCCGCGCCGGATCGCCTCGGCCGCCTCGGCGACGTTGTGGGTGCCGGTCGCGCACGCCGACACGATCGCCACGTTGTGGCCGATCGCGCCGGTCTCGATCGCGATCATCCCGGAGCAGGAGTCGACGAGGGCGTTCGCGATGAACGTGGGCGCGACGCGGTCCGGCCCGCGCTCCTGGAGCGTCGCGTAGTTGTCGATCATCAGGGTCTGGCCGCCCGCCCCCGATCCGAACACGACCCCGACCTCGGTCCGGTTCTCGTCGGTGACTTCGAAGCCCGCGTCGGCGAGCGCCTGCTTGGCGGCCGCCACGCCGAAGTGGAGGCTCGACTCGCTCCGACGGGCCGCCTTCGCGTCCATCCACTCGGAAGCGGTGAAGTCGCGGACCTCGCCGGCGAGCTTGGCCTCGTAGGGCGTCGGGTCGAAATGGGTGATCGTGCCCAGCCCCGAGATGCCGTTCACGAGGTTCGACCAGGCAGTGTCGACGTCGTTGCCGACGGGGGAGATGACGCCGAGTCCGGTCACGACGACGCGGCGGTTGTAGTCGGGGGTGCGCACGGGGCGGCTCCTCTGCGGGCGGGTCAGGCCGGCTCGCCGGCCGTGGCGGGGGATTCGATCGAGACGAACGGGACGGCGAGCGATCCCGGGGCGGACGGGTCGTCGAGGGCGAACGCCTCGGCCTCGGGGGCGATCCGGCGGACGAGGCCGGTCAGGACCTTCCCGGGGCCGACTTCGATGAACGTCGTCACGCCGGCTGCGCTCATCGATTCGACGGCGCGAACCCAGTCGACGCCGGTCGTCAGGTGCTCGACGAGCTCGGCGCGACAGGCCTCGGCGGACTCCAGCGCCCGCGCGTCGGCGTTCGCGAGGAGCGGCGGCGACGGGTCGTGGAACGTCACGTCGGCGAGGACACGGGCCATGGCGGTCGCCGCGTCGGCCATGAGCGGCGAGTGCGCCGCGACGGACACCGGCAGGACGATGGTCTTGCGGGCGCCGAGCGCGCGGGCGATCTCGGCACCG
>JBFKVO010000161.1:0-4101 GCA_041639095.1 Candidatus Limnocylindrales bacterium
CGCGAGCGCACGCAACCGGTCTGCCAGGGCGAGGAACCCCCGGCGCGCGTCGATGTCGGTGGGCGGGGCACCCTCGAAGCCGAGCGCATAGACCGAGACCTCGCGGCGGGTCCCGTCGGCGTCGATCGTGAAGACCGCCGACGGCCCGTCCGCGATCTGGTGGTGCTCGTAGTGCGGCCGGGCGCGGCCCAGACCGCCATCGACGAGGGCGAAGGCGAGGAGGGCCTGGATGTCGTTCTCCGAGATCCGCGTCGTGCGGAAGGGGTGCATCCGGCTGACGCCGCCGACGTCCGGGAGCGGATCGAGACGGACGTTGCGCAGGACGATCGTGCCGTCCCCGTACAGCGTGAACTCGGGTGCCTGCGTGAGCAGGAAGCCGAAGGGGACGAAGCCACCGCCCTCCTCGAACCGGAGGATCACATCAGTCGGCCCGGTGGGGTGGGCGATCGGCCCCGGGGGCGGATCGGTCGACACGTCCGACGGGGACGGCCCCGGGGTCGTCCCTGGTGGCGGCGTCGGGCCGCCACCGATGCAGGCGGCCACGACGAGCACCGCCGTGGGCAGCAGCGCGATCGGCGCGAGGGACGGGCGGCGCGACATCGAGGCCGTGACGCGTGGGCTCGGCACGCGGTTCCACGGCAGCGCGCGCCGCGCTCCTTGGGGAAGGGTCGGCGGTGCCCGGGCGCACCGGCCGCGTCCCGCGCCGGCTCTCACGGGCTGGTGCCCCCTTGACGCCCCTCGTATCGTCCGCCCTATCGGTGCGTGCGGGGCGGTTGGAGGAACGGCGGACGTGTACCAGGATCGGACGTTGACCTGCCGCGATTGCGGGATCGACTTCTCCTTCTCGGCCGGCGAGCAGGCATTCTTCGCCTCGAAGGGCCTGCTCAACGACCCGCAGCGGTGCGGCCCATGCCGGACCGCCGCGCGGCAGGCGCGGATGGCCGGCGGCCCGCGCGAGTTCCATGCCGCGATCTGCGCGTCATGCGGTGGCCAGGCGATGGTCCCGTTCGCGCCGCGGAGCGACCGTCCCGTGTACTGCAGCACGTGCTTCGACAAGGTGCGCGCCGCCCAGCCGACGACCCGCGCGACCGTCTGATCCCGGGGCTGTCCGCCCGCTAGGATCGAAGGCCGGACACAGGGAGCGGAGGAGGAGCGCGATGGGCGTGATCATCGTTCGCGAGATGGTGGGGACGAGCCCGACGTCGTGGAGTGACGCGGCCCGCAAGGCCGTCGCGACGGCGTCGAAGACCGTCAGGAACATCAAGACGGTCGAGGTCGTGAAGTCGATGGCGGTCGTCGAGAACGGCGAGATCGTCGAGTACCAGGTCGACCTCAAGATCGGCTTCGAATACGAGGGCTGACGCCGCCTGATCCTGCGGGCCGATAAGCCCACGATGAGCCATCGACGCCACCATCCGGGCCATGCCCGACCCGGATCGTTCGCCCCTGCCGGTCGACGCCGCGCTGCCGGCAGGCGGGCAGCGAGCGGGCGGCGGGACGTCACCGCACCGACGCCCGTCCGCGCGGCTTCGCCGCCCGGCGGCGAACGGAGGCGATCCGCCCGGCGACGCACGCACCGGACGCCCCCGACGGGGCCGGCGCGAGGCACCGTCCATGGCTGAGGAGATGAGCGCGATCGTGCAGCCGGGCAAGGTCGAGCCGCCGCCGATCGGCGACGACATCCTCGAGCGGCCGCGCCTGCTCGAGTGGCTCGGCGCCAAGATCCATCGGCGGGTCGTGCTCGTCAGTGCCGAGGCCGGCTTCGGCAAGACGACGCTCCTCGCCGACTTCGCCCAGCGGACCCGGACCCGGGTGCTCTGGTACCGGCTCGACGAGGCCGATCGCGACTGGACAGCGTTCGTCGGCACGCTCGTCGCCGCGGGTCGTCGCCGCGAGCCGGCGTTCGGGGCGCGCGCCGAAGCGGCGCTCTCGGATACCACGCCGGGCGGCCCGCGTCTCGAGGAGGTCGCGGCCGCGCTGGTCGCGGACCTCGCCGCGCTCCCCGCCGACGGCACCGTCGTGGTCCTCGACGACGTGCCCACGATCGATGGGGCGCCCGAGATCGTCGAGATCCTGCGTACCCTCCTGACCCGTGCCCCGGAGCGGCTCTGCTTCGTCCTGGTCGGGCGACGGACGCCGCGCATCCCGCTCGGACGCCTGCGGGCACGGGGCGAGGTCGCCGACCTGGGGACGGACATGCTCCGATTCGACCCACGCGAGACGGATCGCCTGTTCCGCGACGTCTACGGGCAACCCCTCGCACCGGACGTGGCGGCCGACCTCACGCGGCGCACGGAGGGCTGGGCAGCCTCGCTCGCGCTCGTCCATGCCGCCGTCCGTGGCCGGGACCGTGCGGAGATCCGCCGCTTCGTCCGTTCCCTGAGCGGCGCGGAGGGCAATCTCTACGACTATCTCGCGGAGGAGGTGGTCGGCGAGCTCGACCCCGATCTCCAGGCATTCCTCATGCGGACATCCGTCCTGGAGAGCGTGACGCCCGAGCTCGCGTCGGTCGCCACGGGCCTCGACGGCCCGCGGGTCGCGGAGCTCGTCGATCGTGCCGAGGGACTGGGCCTCCTGGTCCGGACCGGCGCGGCACGAGCCGGGCATCGCTACCACCCGCTCGTGCGCGACTTCCTCGCCCACCGACTCGGGGCGTCGCTCGATCGTTCCGCGATCCAGGCGATCCATCGCCGGATCGCGGCCTCGGCCGAGGAGCACGACTGGCAGCTCGCCTGCCGCCACTACGCGCGCGCCGACGATCCCGCCGCGATCGTGCGCGTCCTCGAGGCGAGCCTCGCCCAGATCATGGGAAGTGGCGCCTACACGAGCGCGCGGACGTACGTCGGCTCGCTCCCGCGCGGCACCTCGTCCGAGGCGATCGAGATCATCCGGGCAAGGACGGAGCTGCAGCGCGGCGATGCGGCCACCGCACAGCGGATCGCGAAGGACGTGCTCGAGCGGTTCCCGGATTCCGAGTGGGCGACGCTCAACGCGATGTCGATCGCCCTCGACCTGGGCCGCGTCGACGAGGCGCTCGACCTTCGCCAGCGCCTCGTCGACCTCGGCTCGGACGAGACGCTGCTCGCGATCGCGGATGCGACGCACCTCCTCATCGCGTCGTGCTCCGCCGGGAATCTCGGCGTCGCCCTGGAGGCCGTGGAGCGCGTCGTCCGCCTCAACGAGGAGCGCGGACAGCACCACTACCTCGGGATCAGCCACGCGAACGCGGCGGAGGTCCTGCGGGCGATCGGGGACGCGGAGCGGACGCTCGCCCGCGCCGACCTCGCGATCGAGCTGCTCGACGGGCCGTCCGCGGGGATCGAGCTCGAGACCGCCCGCCTCGTACGGTCCTGGGCGCTGGCGCACCTCGGCCGCCTCGAGGAGGCGCGCCAGGCGGCCCGCGCCGCGCGGCGGGGCAGCCATCCCGGACAGGTGCTCGAGAGCGCGGCCCTCGCGGCCGATCTCGAGACCTGGTACGGCACCGAGGAGGCGGCCGCGACGATCCTGGCCGACACGGCGTGGGACGGCCTCCTGCCGGACCTCGCCGGCCTCCATTCGCTCGCCGAGCTGGCCCTCGCCCTTCGTCGCGGCGACCTCGCCGAGGCGGCCCTGCTCGCCGGGTCGCTCGAGGAGCGACCGCTCGGATCGGTCGTCTGCGCGGAGGCACGGATCCTGTGCACCCGCGCGCACCTGGCGGTGCTCGAGCGGTCGGCCGACGCAGCCTCCCTCGCGGAGATGGCCCGTCGCCATGCGCTGCGCCAGGGTTCGTGGTTCTGGGCGCGCTACGCGGGGGCGCTCGTCGCGTTCGCGGGGCGGCCGGGCGAGGCCGGCGCCCACCTCGGTGCGATCGCGGATCAGGATCCGGCGATCCTGAGCATCCTCGCCGAGCCACTCTTCGAGCGCGTGGCGGACCTCGACGAGCCGGTCCGGGCGGCGATCGAGGCCGAAGCTCGCCGGCGACCGGAGCGCTGGCGTCCCGTCCTGCGCGCTGGCCTCGCCGCGTCCGATCAGCGGGTCCGGCTCGCCGCCGGGCTGCTCCTCGACGAGGTCGGCGACGCGACGGACGTCGTCCGCCTGCACCAGGCGGCGATCCGGTTGGCC
>JBFKVO010000162.1:0-4090 GCA_041639095.1 Candidatus Limnocylindrales bacterium
AGGCGCTGGGGCTCGACCGCCACGCCACGCAGACGCGGGCGATGCTCGATCAGCCCCGCTGAACGGCCGATCGGGTGCGGCGGCGGCCTACGCCCGGATCCGGGCGCCCGTCGGGTCGGAAAGGGGTCGGAGCGACGGCGTCGCCGCGAAGCGTTCGTTCGCGATCTCGAGCTCGTACCGGCCGCCGAGCAGCCACTCCGGGGTCGCGCCGGCCACCTCCGGGGCGTCGACATACCCGAGCCCGATCGCGCGCCCGACCGTGTGGCCGTACCAGCCGGACGTCGTCCTCCCGACGAGGACGCCATCGCGCCAGATCGGCTCGTTGTGGTAGAGGAGCGGCTCGGGATCCTCGAGCGCGAAGGCGACCAGCCGCCGCGCCAGGCCCGTGTCGCGACGCCGCAGCAGCGCGTCCCGACCGACGAACCCGCCGGGCTTGTCCCACGCGACGGCGAACCCGAGTCCGCTCTCGAGCGGCGTGTCCTCGCCGGTGATGTCGTGTCCCCAGTGGCGGTAGGCCTTCTCCAGCCGGAGCGAGTTGAGGGCGTGATAGCCGGCGTGCAGGAGTCCGAGGCCCTCCGATGCCCCGATCAGCTCGTCGTAGACGTGCTGGGCCATCTCCGCGGGGACGTACAGCTCCCAGCCCAGCTCGCCGACGTACGTCACCCGCGAGGCCCGCACGATCCCGTAGCCGAGCTCGATCTCGCGCGACGCCCCGAACGGGAACGCGCCCGTCCCGAAGTCGGCCGGCGAGACGCGGGCGAGCAGCTCGCGCGAGCGCGGTCCCTGGACGTTCAGGACGGCCCAGGCGGCGGTCACGTCGGTGACCGTGCAGTGCGCGTCCGGCGGAACGTGGCCCTCCAGCCAGGCACGGTCGCGCGCCTCGTCCGCCGCGGCGCTGACGACGAGGAACCGGGTCTCGTCGAGGCGGGTCACCGTCACGTCGGCCTCGATCCCACCCTGCTCGTTCAGCCACTGCGTATAGACGAGCCGTCCCGGCTCGACCGAGATGTCGTTGGCACAGACGCGGCCGAGGACCGTCTCCGCGTCGCGGCCCTGGACGAGCAGCTTCCCGAACGACGTCTGGTCGAAGAGGCCCACCGCCTCGCGGACCGCCCGGTGTTCGGCGGCCGAGTACTCGAACCAGTTCTGGCGGCCGTAGCTGTACTCGTAGCGGGGCTCGACGCCGGCCGGGGCGAACCAGTTGGCGCGCTCCCAGCCGGCCATCTCGCCGAAGCACGCGCCGGCGGCCGCGAGGCGATCGTGGACCGGGCTGCGACGGACGCCCCGTGCGGTCTCGACCTGGCGGAACGGCCAGTGCATGTCGTAGAGCAGCCCGAGCACCTCCGTGGTCCGATCGTGGAGGTAGCGACGGTTGACCTGGAACGGCGCGAAGCGCCGAAGATCCACCTCCGCGAGGTCCATCGGCGGGTGGCCGTCCACGATCCAGTCGGCGACGGCGCGTCCGGCCCCCGGCCCGGACTGGAACCCGACGGAGTTGAAGCCCGCCGCCACGAAGTAGCCGCGGACGCCCGGCGCCTCGCCGAGGATGTAGCGGTCGTCCGGCGTGAAGCTCTCGGGACCGTTGAAGAAGAGCCGGATCCCGATGTCGCGGAGGAGCGGCAGGCGGCGCGCGGCCAGCTCGATGAACGGCGCGAGGTGGTCCCAGTCCTCGGGCAGGCGACCGAACGCGAAGTCGGCCGGGATGCCGTCCATGCCCCACGGCTTCGCTCCGGGCTCGAAGAACCCGACCATGATCTTGCCCGCGTCCTCGCGCATGTAGGCGGTGTCGTCGGGGCAGCGCAGGACGGGCAGGTGGGCCGGGAGGTCCGGCACGGGATCGGTGACGAGGTAGAAGTGCTCGGCGGCGTGCAGCGGGATCCGGACGCCGCTCCGCGCCCCGAGCTCGCGCGCCCACATGCCCGCACAGTTGACGACCACCTCGCAACCGACGTCGCCGGCATCGGTGCGAACGCCGGTCACCTGGCCATCGCGGATGAGCACGTCCGTGACGAGCGTGTGTTCCAGGATCCGCCCGCCGAGGTCCCGGAACGCCTTGGCGATGGCGAGCGTCGCGTCCGACGGGTTGGCGACGCCGTCGGCCGGGAGGTAGGCCGCGCCCACGATGCCCGACGCGTCCACGTGCGGCCACATCCGCTTCACCTCGGCGGCGTCGATCACCTCGACGTCGAAGCCGCACACGCGAGCCATCGAGATCCCGCGCCGGATCTCCTCCCAGCGGCCCTCGGTGCGCGCGACGAGGATCGAGCCGGTCGTGCGGAAGCCGGTGCCCATCCCGGTCGACCGCTCGACCTCCCGGAACAGGTCCTCGGCGTAGGCCGCGAGGACCGTCATGTTGTAGGTCGCACGGAGCTTCGTCACGAGGCCCGCGGCGTGCCAGGTCGTCCCGCTCGTGAGCTGGTCGCGCTCGAGCAGCACGGTGTCGGTCCAGCCCCGCTTGGCCAGGTGATACGCGACGCTGACGCCCACGATGCCGCCCCCGACGACGACGGCGCGGGCGTGACCGGGAAGCTGGCTGCTCACGGCGATCCCTCACGCATTGCGGGCGAGCAGATGGTGACGCGGACCGCCCGCACGGTCCGGCGCGACGCTACTGCCTGACCTTGGCGATATCGATGCTGATCTGCTTCACCTCGGTGAGCTCGGACAGGATCCAGTCCGAGAGCTCGCGACCGAGGCCGCTCTTCTTCATCCCTCCGAACGGGGCCAGCTGGTCCCAGTAGTTGTTCGTCTCGTTGATGAGGACGGTGCCGCAGCGGATCCCCTCGCCGAGGAGGAAGGCCGTACGGAGGCTGCTGGTGAACGCGGCGCCCTGGAGACCGTAGACGGTCTCGTTGGCGAGCTCGATCGCCTCGTCCAGCGTCCCGAACCGCATGATCGGCGCGACGGGGCCGAACGTCTCTTCCCTCGCCATGAGGAAGTCCGACGTGACGTCATCCACGATCGTCGGCTCGAAGTACAGGCCGTCGCTCCCGCCCCCGAGCAGGAACCGGCCGCCTCGAGCGCGCGCATCGTCGATGTGCGCCTGCACCTTGTCGGCGTTCTGCCGGTTGTTGAGGGGGCCCATGTCGGTCTGCTCGTCGAGCGGATCGCCGACCCGGAGCTGCTTCGTGCGCGCGACCAGCCGGTCCACGAACTCGTCGTGGATCGCGTCGTGGACGAGGATCCGCTCGGATGCGGTGCAGACCTGGCCGGCAAGGTAGAAGCAGCCGGTGATGGCGGCCTCGACCGCGGCGTCCAGGTTGGCGTCGTCCATGACGACGAGGGGACCGTTGCCGCCCATCTCGAGCAGCAGCCGCTTGATCCCCGCGATCGTGGTGATGTGCTCGCCGGTCGCGATCTCCCCGGTGAAGCTGATCGCGTTCGTCCCGGGATTGCGGACAAGCTCGGCCCCGACCGTCGAGCCGGGTCCGGTCACGACGCTGACGCTGCCCGGCGGGAATCCGGCCTCGTCATAGATCTCGGCGATGGCGATCGCGCTCAGCGGCGTCGTCGACGCGGGCTTCAGGATGATCGCGTTCCCGGCCGCGAGCGCATGGCTCGCCGCGATGTTCGGGATGTCGGCCGGCCAGTTCCAGGGGGAGATGATCCCCACGACTCCGACCGGCTCGTGGGTGATGAGGATCCGCTTGTCGAGCGAGTCCTCCTGGGTGGACGGGTTGATCAGGCCGCGGAACCGCTTCAGCCCCTCGGCGGCCTCGATGAAGTGCGGGTTGCTGTACGTGCGGATCTCGTCCCGGGCCTCGCGGATCGTCTTGCCGCACTCCCGGCACAGGACGATCGCGTCGTCCTCGGCGCGTCGCTCGGCGATCTCGTAGGCGCGCCAGAGGAGCTCGGCCCGTCGCTTGACGGACAGGCGCGCGAGGACCTTCTGCGCCTCGGTCGCCGCATCGATCGCCCGCCGGACGTCGCCCTCCGTGCAGAGGGGCACGGTCCCCACCAGGCTACCGTCCCCGGGCGACCGCACCTCGAACCGCTCGCCGCTCTCGGACTCGACCCACTCGCCGCCGATGAGGACCTTCTTCTCGAGGGCCCGCTGTACCGCGATCGCCATGTTCAACTCCTGTGTGTC